>NZ_JBNFOB010000353.1:0-1529 GCF_057364565.1 Micrococcus sp. LASM2_SD2
CCGGCTGTGGGACCTGCTGGACGAGTGGGGCGCCCCCGGACTCCGTCAACCGCGACGCCACCGCCCTGGTGGACATGACGGGCGCGGCCAGCGCGCACGCGATCGTCCGCCGGAGGCGCCGCCCCGTGGCCGTGAGCTGGGGCGAGCTGCAGGAGATGGTCTCGGCCGTCGCCACCGGGCTGTGGGCCGCCGGCGTCCGCCCCGGCGACCGCGTGTCCATGCTCGTCCCGCCCGGCCGAGACCTGACCGCCGCCCTCTACGCCGTGCTGCGCCTGGGCGCGGTCGCGGTGGTGGCGGACCAGGGCCTGGGCGTGAAGGGCATGACGCGGGCCATGAAGTCGGCCCGTCCGCGGTGGATCATCGGCCAGACCGCCGGCCTGACCCTCGCCCGCGCCCAGTCGTGGCCGGGCACCCGGTTCTCCGTCGCCCCGCTCGGGGCGGCCCAGCGGACCGCGCTGAAGGTGGAGGACAGCCTCTATGCCATGGTCGAGCGGCACCGCCGCCCGGACGCCGTGGGCCCGGTGGACGAGCAGGGCGCTCCCCTGCCCGTGCCGGAGGAGCACCAGGAGGCGGCCGTGCTGTTCACCTCCGGCTCCACGGGTCCCGCCAAGGGCGTGGTGTACACCCACGGACGCCTGGGCCACCTGGTGCGCCGCATCCGCCGCACCCTGGGCATCGAGCCCGGGGCGTCCCTGCTCGCCGGCTTCGCGCCGTTCGCGCTGCTGGGTCCGGCGTTGGGCGCCACCTCGGTCTCCCCGGACATGGACGTCACCAAGCCGGCCACCCTGACCGCCCGCGGCCTGGCCGAGGCCGCCGAGGCCGGGCAGTCCACGGTCCTGTTCGCCTCTCCGGCGGCACTGCGGAACGTGGTCGCCACCGCCGGTGACCTGGACGAGGCGGGCCGCGCCGTGCTCGGCCGCATCCGCATGGTGCTCTCCGCGGGCGCGCCGGTGCCGCCGGTGCTGATGCGCCAGGTGACCGCCCTCGTGCCGAACGCAGAGATCCACTCCCCCTACGGCATGACCGAGGGCCTGCTGCTCACGGACATCGACGCGGACACCGTCCAGGAACTCGTCCATGCCAAGGACGCCGGCGTGTGCGTCGGCTCGCCCATCGAGACCGTGGACGTCGCCGTCGCCCCGCTGCTGCCGGACGGCTCCGCCGAGGAGGTCATCCTGGACCCCGAGACCGGCTGGGGCGTGCTGGGCGAGGTCGTCGTGTCTGCCCCTCATCTGAAGGAGCGCTACGACGCCCTCTGGTACACGGACCAGCAGTCCAAGCGGGACAGCCTGTTCGGCGGCGGCGGCCGCGTGTGGCACCGCACCAACGACGTCGGCCACTTCGACGCCGAGGGCCGACTCTGGATCGAGGGCCGCCTCCAGCATGTCGTCTCCACCCCGGACGGCCCCGTGGCGCCGGTCGGCCCGGAGGCGGCGTGGATGCGCTCGGTCCGGTCGAGCGCTGCGCCGTGGTGGGCGTCGGTCCGGCCGGCACGCAGGCCATGGTGGTCTGCGTGGAGGCCGCGCGAC
>NZ_JBNFOB010000354.1:0-1519 GCF_057364565.1 Micrococcus sp. LASM2_SD2
CAGGGTGGATTCAATCGGTCGTCGCAACACCCTCTCGGAATCACTGGAGGTATGGGCGATGGCCAGCAAGGACTGGGCGAGGAAGATCAGTGACGTGCCCGAGGGGACACGTCGGCAGTGGAGAGCGGATCGGGCGCTGCGGGCCCCCATGCGCTCTCCTGGCAGGCCGCAGCCCTCACGAGAGGTGCAACGTCAGTTCTGGCGTGTGATCGCCACCGGTGTCACCACGGTCGAGGCGTCGCTGGCGGTGGGCGTGTCCTGGCCCGTCGGGGCGCGCTGGTTCCGTCACGCTGGCGGCATGGCCCCACTGTCCCTGGCCGAGCCCACCGGCCGGTACCTGTCCTTCGCTGAGCGTGAAGAGATCGCAATCCTCCACGCTCAGGGTCACGGGGTGCGTCAGATCGGGCGTGCCCTGGGACGTGATCCCGGCACGATCAGTCGCGAGCTGCGCCGTAACTGCGCCACCCGCTCCGGGAGCAAGGAGTACCGGGCCACGGTGGCGCAGTGGAAGGCTCAGGAGGCGGCCAGGCGGCCCAAGCCGGCGAAGCTGGCCACGAACCAGCGGCTGCATGACTACGTCCAGGCACGCCTGAACGGGGTGGTCCTGGGCCCCGATGGCGTGGCCGTGCCAGGACCGGTCGGGCCCGGGTTCAAGGGGCGGAAGATGAAACCGCGCCGGGCGGACCGGCGGTGGTCCACGGCGTGGAGCCCGGAGCAGATCAGCCACCGGCTGCGCCTGGAGTTCCCGGATGATGTGTCCATGCGGATCTCTCACGAGGCGATCTATCAGTCCCTGTTCGTCGAGGGACGGGGCGCACTCAAACGCGAACTCGTCGGGTGCCTACGCACTGGACGGGCCCTGCGCGAGCCGCGGGCACGTACCCGGAACAAGCCCCAGGGCCACGTCACCGAGGACGTGGTGTTCAGCAAGCGCCCACCTGAGGCCGCTGATCGTGCTGTGCCCGGGCACTGGGAAGGGGACCTGATCATCGGGACCGAGCGTTCAGCGATCGGGACTCTGGCCGAGCGCAAGAGCCGGGCCACGATCCTGGTCCACTTGCCCCGCCTGCAGGGATGGGGTGAGCAGCCGGCGGTGAAGAACGGGCGCTCCCTGGCCGGGTACGGGGCCGAGGCGATGACCGCGGCCCTGATCAAGGCGATGGCGGACGTGCCGGAGCAGCTGCGGCAGACCCTGACGTGGGACCGGGGCAAGGAGCTGGCCGGGCATGCCAGGTTCACGATGGCCACGGGCACGAAGGTGTTCTTCGCTGACCCGCACTCACCATGGCAGCGGCCGACGAATGAGAACACGAACGGGGTGCTGCGGCAGTACTTCCCGAAGGGCACGGACCTGTCGAGGTGGTCGGCTGAAGACCTCGCAGCAGTCGCGTACACCCTGAACAACAGGCCCAGGAAGGTCCTGGACTGGAAGACGCCCGCGGAGGTCTTCGCTGAGCAGTTACGCTCGCTCACGTTGAACGGTGTTGCAACGACCGGTTGAACCCACCCAGTACGTCAG
>NZ_JBNFOB010000355.1:0-1513 GCF_057364565.1 Micrococcus sp. LASM2_SD2
ACGCCGGCGCGCCACCCGCGCCCAGGCCTCGAGCACCGGCGCGGACATGCGGTGGCCCTGCGTGAGCACGTGGATGCGCTCGGACGCCGGGCGGCTCTGCCCTTCGCCGTCCAGTCGGGCCGGGTACGCTCCGACCTCGCCGGCCACGGCACCGCGGAAGCCCTGGACGGTGGTGTCCGGCGACGCGCTGAGCAGGGCGTCGGCGCCGCGGGCGACCACCGCGAGCAGGTCGTAGACGGCCGGGGTGGCCTCCTGCAGGTCGTCCACCACCACGAGCCGCAGCCGACGGCGCTCGGCCTCGGCGAAGGCCTGCGTGGCCGCGGTGTGCTCCGGGTCCTCCGGGTCGGCGTCCGTGAGGACACGAACGGCCGCGGAGATCAGTCCGGCGGGGTCGAAGGCCTCGGCCATGCCCAGGTCGATGCGGTCCCTGTAGTCCTGCACCAGGATCGCGGCGGCGGTCCATTCGGGGCGCCCGTGACGGTCCCCGAGCTCCTGCAGGTCTCCGGGCTCCACGCCGAACTCGCTCATCCGGTCCACGAGCTCGCGCACCTCACGCCGGAACCCGCGCGTGCCGACGGCCTCGGACACGGAGGCCGGCCACACCGGTCCCACGGCACCGCCCTCCGTGTACCCCTCCAGCAGCTCGGCGATCACGGTGTCCTGCTCGGCGCCGGAGAGCAGCCGCGGCGGGCGTGCCAGGTGCCGCAGCGGCCCCTCCACGCGAGCACGGCGGATCAGATCGAACGCATAGGAGGACCAGGTGCGCACCGGCGTGACGGCCCGGGTGCCGTGGCCGGTGGCCTCCAGGCGCACGGTCAGGGCGTCTCGCAGCCGGGCCGCCGACTGGCGCGTGGGTGCCAGCACGAGCACGGACTCCGGGTCCAGTCCCGCCTCGAGCCGGCGGGCGACGGCCTCCACCAGCGTGGTGCTCCGGCCGGTCCCCGGACCGCCCAGGACCAGCACGGCCCCGTGGCCGGCGGTCAGCGACGCGACCGCCTCCTGCTCCGGTGAGAGTTCGGAGGGCCACGCCTCGGCCTCGTCCGGACCGCGGAGGCGGGCCGACGTGGTGCCCTCGGGTGCGGCCTCCGCCCAGGAGTCCTCCCAGGCGCGGCGCTCCTCGGCCCGCAGGGCCGCGGCGTCCGCGGTGCCGGCGGCGGAGGACGGCACGGCACCGGACGCCCGCGGCGGGCGACGTGCGCGGCTCGACGTGCGCGTCCGCGGTCTGCGGGGACCTCTCCTCGGGGCTCTGCTGCTCGGGGCTCAGACTCATGTCCCCGATTCTGTCAGGGGCCCCGGACACGGTAGGGCACGCTCCCGTTCGACCGCGGCCGTCACGGGCTGCCGTGCCCGCGCCGCCAGCTCGCACAGGACCCGCTCCGCCGCTTCGTCCGGCTCCCAGCGTGCCGCCGTCAGGCGGATCCTCTCCCGGGCGCCGTGGCCGTACGTGGGCGTCCCCTCGGCCGCCCACCGGCGCCGCGCGACGACGGCCAGGTCCTCCGGGAGGGAGCCGTCC
>NZ_JBNFOB010000356.1:0-1507 GCF_057364565.1 Micrococcus sp. LASM2_SD2
CGCGAGAGGTTCCGGGCGCCGGCCTCAGCGCTGGGGCCAGCGGGCCGCGGAGATCGACTGGTCCCGACGGCGAAGCATGCGCTCCAGCGCGGTGCGGGCGTGCTCCTGCACGTCCGCGGGCACCTGGATGCGGTTCACCACGCGTCCCGCCACGAGCTCCTCGAGCACCCACGCGAGGTAGCCGGGGTGGATGCGGTACATGGTGGAGCAGGGGCAGATCACCGGGTCCAGGCAGAAGATCGTGTGCTCCGGATGCTGGGCGGCCAGGCGCTGGACGAGGTTGATCTCGGTGCCGATCGCGAAGGTCGACCCGGCGGGTGCGGCCTGGATCGCCTTGACGATCGCGTCGGTGGAGCCGGAGGCGTCCGCGGCGTCCACCACCTCCATGGGGCACTCCGGGTGCACGATCACCTGCACGCCGGGGTGCTCGGCGCGGGCCTGTTCGATCTGCGCCACGGTGAAGCGGCGGTGGACGGAGCAGAAGCCGTGCCAGAGGATCACCTTCGCGTCCTGCAGCTGCTCGGCGGTGTTGCCCCCGAGTCGGCGGTGCGGATCCCACACCGGCATCTGCTCCAGCCCGATGCCCATGGCCTTCGCCGTGTTGCGGCCCAGGTGCTGGTCCGGGAAGAACAGCACGCGCTGACCGCGCTCGAACGCCCACTCGAGCACCTGGGAGGCGTTCGAGGAGGTGCAGACGATGCCGCCGCGGGCGCCCACGAACGCTTTCAGGGCGGCGGAGGAGTTCATGTAGGTCACCGGCAGCACCGGCTGGCGCCCCTGCTCGTCCGGCTCGGTGCCGTAGAGCTCCTCGAGCTGGGCCCAGCAGTCGGCCACGGAGTCCTCGTCCGCCATGTCCGCCATGGAGCAGCCGGCGCCCAGGTGCGGCAGGACGACCGCCTGGTGGTCGCCGGAGAGGATGTCCGCGGTCTCGGCCATGAAGTGCACGCCGCAGAACACGATCGCCTCCGCGTCCGGGTGGGCGGTGGCGGCGCGGGCGAGCTGGAAGGAATCGCCCACGTAGTCGGCGTGCCGGACAACCTCGTCGCGCTGGTAGAAGTGCCCGAGCAGGACCACCCGGTCGCCGAGCTCGGCCTTCGCGGCGGCGATGCGCTCCTGCAGCTCCTCCTCGGATGCCGTGCGGTACTCGGCGGGGATCTCGCCCTGGCGCGGCATGTGGGCCGGCGCCAGGTCCGCCATGGAGGAGCCGGGGCCGTAGCCGCCGAGCGCGTCGCCGGCCTCCCACGGGGGCAGCAGCAGCTCGTCCGTGCAGGCGGAGCCGCCGTCCGGGCGGGAGGACAGCAGGGTCAGCCGCACCGGCACGGACGGGGTCTCGGGGGCGGAGGGCGCCACGGGGCCGGTGAAGGTCTCGGGGTCGGTGCGGGCCGGGGGTGAGTCGGTGCGGTTCACGGTGGTCATGGTCGGGGTCCTCTCGTCGGGATGCGGCATCGGCCGGGGTGGGGCGTCGGCCGGGGTGGGCGTCGGCGTCAGCGGCGCGAAGGCGACGTCG
>NZ_JBNFOB010000357.1:0-1506 GCF_057364565.1 Micrococcus sp. LASM2_SD2
TGCCCGCACCCGCGCCGGCAGGAGCCCGGCGGTGAGCAGTCGCGCCGCGGGCAGCACCGCGCGCAGCGGGACGGGCAGGCCCTGGCCGGAGAACAGGTCGGCTGCGATGGTCCGGGCATCCTCGGTGACGTCGAGTCCAGCGATGTGCGCGTCCCAGTAGGCCGTGAACGCCGCGCGGTCCCGGGGCCAGTGCTCCGCCGGGACGCCGAGCGAAGTCGCCAGGGCGACGTGTTCCCGGTACATCCGTTCCGCGTCCACCGCCGGCAGGCTCCCCCAGACGCGGCGACGCACCTGCTCCCCCGCCCAGTAGAGGGTGGCGGCGACCCAGAGCTGGGCGTCGGGGTCGAAGGCAGAGTACGCACGTCCCTGCCCGTCCACCCCGCGGACCGGACCGTGGGCGCGGTGCACATGGGCCAGCACCGCCTCCCGCGCGAACCGCGCCTCCGGGAGCACCGCCACGCTGATGTACTGCAGGGTGTGGCGCAGCCGGGCGATCGGGTCTTCGGTGAACCGCGAGTGGGCGGCCACGCCCGCACCGACCCGATGGTCCGCCACCTGCAGCAGGATCGCCGCCCCGGCGCCGGCCAGCATCACGGCCTGGCGTGCCACCTCTGAGGCCGAGCGCGGCGGCGGGGCCGGGGTGAGGAGCGGGCGGAGAGGGGTCATGGATCCATGGTCGCAGGGCGGCCGCCCGGAGCGGGCGTCTCCCGTTTCGCGAGCGAAAACGTCCCGGGGGTGCCGAGGTGGACTCGGTGCGACGAAAGTCGTTCACCTTTTGTTTACCTCAGTTGAACGAGTCCGAGGATGCCCGAAATCCGCATGAATCCGCGCCTTAAGCGCACCTCGACCGCCTCTGCACACATCCCTCCTCCAACACTCGCGACCCACGTCCCGCTTGCCCCGTGGGGAAAACTGCGTATGCTTGATTCAAGAGATGTTCACCTAACGTTCACCTTCCCGGACGGAACGGGAACAGCACCCGAAGACTTGCCGGCGGCCCGCTTCCCCCGAAGGACCGCCCCGACCCGCCGGACCGATCCGGCACAGAAGGAGGTGCTCGCACATGAGCATCAACACCACCGAGTACCGCGAGGCCCTGCCCACCCAGCCCAACCCCGTCCTGCTGCGCCGCGTGATGGCCCGCGTCGAGAACGACCTGGTCGCCCGTCACGCATCCGAGCTCGGCGAAGCCACGGTCCGCGCGACCTTCCGTGAGGTCGTCGAGGAGTTCAAGGCCACCGCGCGCCTGTACCACTTCATGCCGACCCTCACCGAGCACGACGCCGAGCGTCGCCTCCGCGAGATGGAGCACGACTTGGAGCTGGCGGCCGCCTGATCCCTCCCGGGACACCTCCCGGGCTTCCCGACGACGGCGGGGCACCTTTCTGCACTGCTCCCCGGAAGTTGGACTCCTATTCAAGTCCGACTCACCCGGGGAGCAGTGCTGTGCCAGCACCATCGAAACTCACACCAGAACAACGAGAACAGGCCATCGACCTGTTCGAG
>NZ_JBNFOB010000358.1:0-1495 GCF_057364565.1 Micrococcus sp. LASM2_SD2
CGCCGAGCTGCCCACGGACCCGGAGCTGGCCGACGTGACGGACCGCACCGAGGCCCAGATCCTCGCCCTGCACCGCTTCGCCGCCGGCTCCCCGGCGGCCCTGCACGCGGTGGCGCTCGTGGACGCCGTGGGCGAGCGGCGCATCCAGAACCAGCCGGGCACCACCCAGGACCAGTACCGGAACTGGACGGTGCCGCTGGCCGGACCGGCCGGGGACGTGGTCCACGCGGACGAGATCGCCTCCTCGCCTCGGGCGCGCCGCCTGTTCGACGCCGTCGACCGTCGACTGCGCCAGGACGTGCCCATCGCGGTCATGGTCGCCTTCCACACCCACCCGCTGCACCAGCCCGGCCAGGGCGACGCCGGCGGCCTGAACACCTATGTCCGCCACGAGGCCGCGGCCCTGGCGCGCACCGGCATGCGTCCGATCGTGCTCACCCGCGGCGTCGGACCGGATCCGGTGGTCGGCACCGTCCCCGCGGCGGACCCCGGCGTCCAGGCCCCGGAGGTGATCGTCGTCGAGATCCCGGCGGGCCCGGCCGGGGAGCTGTCCAAGGAGGACCTCGCCGCCCACGCCGAGGAGTTCGCGGGGAACGCGCTGACCTGGTTGGACCATGAGGGCCTCGTGGCGGACGAGCAGATCGCGTTCGTGCACGGCCACTACTGGCTCTCGGCGCCGGCGTCCCGGCGGATCGCCACGGCGGCGAACGCCCCGTGGCTGCACACGATGCACACGGTGGCGGCGATGAAGATGGCGGCCGACCCCGACTCGTCGGAGCCGGCCGAGCGGCGGGAGGCCGAGGCACGGATCGCCGCGGGGGCGGACCTGCTGGTGGTGAACTCCCCCGGTGAGGCCCGCGCGCTCATGGAGGTCCTGGACGCGCCGCGGCGCCGGATCCTGGTGGACACGCCCGGGGTGGACACCGCCGTCTTCACCCCGTCCGGGCAGGCCTGGTGGCCCGGCGGGGAGACCGAGGGGGTGGATCCGTTCGACCCGGAGCTGCGGGTGCTGTTCGCCGGACGGATCCAGCGGCACAAGGGCCCCCAGGTGCTGGTGGGCGCCCTCGGTGAGCTGCGTCGGCGCGGTGTCCTGCCTCCGGGCACGGACCGGCTGCGCGCGCACGTCAACGGCGCCCCGTCCGGTGCCGATGCCCCGGACCTGACGGCGCTCGCCCAGTCCGAGGGCGTGGCGGACCTGGTGACGTTCAGCGAGCCGGTGCCGGCGGAGGAGCTGGCCGCCCAGTTCCGTGCCGCCGACCTGGTCGCCATGCCGAGCTTCTCCGAGTCCTACGGACTGGTGGCCCTGGAGGCCCAGGCCTGCGGCACCCCGGTGCTGGCCCACCGCACAGGCGGTCTCGTCCACGCGGTGGCGGACGGGGTCACCGGTCGACTGGTGCGGCAGAACACGCCGGAGGCCTGGGCCGACGCCCTGGAAACAGGTCCTCCGCCGACCCCGCCGCCTGGCGCGCCATGTCCGGCCGAGGCCGAGCGGCGG
>NZ_JBNFOB010000359.1:0-1487 GCF_057364565.1 Micrococcus sp. LASM2_SD2
GTGGAGCCCGCGGGCTGCCCCGTGGAGGAGGTGAGCGCGGAGGCGGAGTCGGCGGCGCCGTCGTCGGGGGAGGAGGGGGCGCGGAGCACCCCCAGCAGGGCGCGCATCTCCGCCAGGGCGGAGCGGCCGGTGACGCCGATGGTCTCCAGGGTCTGCACGGCGAGCTCGGGCTTAGCGGCGGCGGCGTAGCGGGCGCCGTCGGCCTGGGAGATCATCACCTGCAGGGAGTGGGAGACGATGTCATGCATCTCGCGGGCGATGCGGTTGCGCTCGTCCGCGGCGGCGAGCTCCCGCTCCTGCGCCGCCTGCACCTCCAGCCGACGGGCGCGGTCCTGCACCGCCTGCAAAGCGATCAGGCGGGTGCGGGCCACGTCCCCGAACGCCCAGGCCGCGAGCACCACGGCGGCGCAGGGGATGCCCATGGCCAGGGCGACCACCGGTGCCTCGCCGGAGTCAAACGCGGAGAACCGGGCGATGCGGGAGAACCAGCCGTTCTTCACGCCGTTGGCGACCGCCCCGGCCAGCGCGATGCCCAGGACGGTGAAGGAGCCGCGCCGCGGGAAGGTGGCGGCGGCGTGGTGCACGAACATCGGGACCACGAACAGCGCCAGGGTGAAGTCCGGGCCTGCCACGAGGATCACCAGGCAGAGCAGGACCGCCGCCCGGATCGCGGCCACCGGGTTGCGGCGCCGGAACGCCCAGGTGGAGACCAGGGCGGCGTCCACGAGGCCGTCCAGCGCTGTGACCCAGGCCGGAGTGCTGGGAACCCCGAAGAACCCGCCGCCCGGGGCGACGAGCAGGTAGGGGAGCAGCACGAAGAAGAACAGCAGCAGCCCGGCGACGATCGCGTCCGAGGCGAACGGGCGCTCCCGGTGGAACGCATCGAGGCGGCGCAGCGGGTTCATGGTGTCCAGCGTAGGAGCGCCCGCGGGGCCGGCGCGTCAGACCACGGTCTGATCCGCCCCCCACTGCGTTTTCGCTCGCACAACGGGAACCCCCTCAGGCGTTTCCGCTCGCGAAACGGGCAGCTGTCCGCCGTGCACCCCGCTCTGCTCCACCAGGCTCACGGCGCGAGGGAGCGCACCACCTCGGCTGCCGGGACCTCCCGGGCACGGTGCGCCTCGGTGCCGGCCCAGAGGTGGACGGCGTCCAGGTCCATCGCCGCCGCAGCCGCCTTGCGCAGGGCGCCGGTGAGGACGTTGACCTCCGGGTAGGCCGCCGGCGCGTCTGCGAACTCCGCCATGAAGGGCACGGTCAGCCCGCGCGCGTACCGGCCGGTGAAGGCGCGGGTCACGGTGGTGTCCACTCCCCGCGGAGCGCTGTCGTTCGGGAAACCGTCGGGTTCCGCGGCACTGTCGTGCGAGAACACGTCGGGTTCCGCCGCCCGTGCCATGCCCGCCCGGTGCGCCGCGGACGTCCCGGCCTCCGGGGTGCGCAGGAACGCGGTGCCGGCCTGCACGGCATCCGCCCCGGCCTCCAGCGCGGCC
>NZ_JBNFOB010000360.1:0-1481 GCF_057364565.1 Micrococcus sp. LASM2_SD2
CCGCCGAACGGGCCGCTCCCGGACCCGCCGCGGCCGCCGTCCTCGCCGTCGCCGTTGCCGCCGAAGGGGTTGAAGGGTCCGAAGGCGCCGAAGGGGCCGCCGTCGCCCCTGCCCGACGATCCGCCGGATCCTCCCTGATGCGGCGGGCCGCCGAAGGGCCCGCTTCCTGACTGTCCCAAGCTCACTCGTCTCCTCTTTGATGCTTTCTGTCCCACCGGACGGCGGGACGGGTGCGTGGTCGTCGACGGTCCGCGCCTGCGGATCCGCCGTGGTGTCGGTGCGGGCCTGCCCGGCACGTCGTCCTGCCGGGCCCCCACCGTCCTGGTCATGGTGCGGCCGTCCTCAGCCGCAGGTGCGCACCCCTCGGGTGTGCGCCCCTCGGCCACGGCCTCCACCGTGGCCCGGGCCGTGGACAGCGTGTCCACGGCGTACACGGTCAGACCCTCGGGGACCCGACCGTCCAGATCTGCGCAGTTGTCCACCGGCGCGAGGAACGCCTCCGCCCCCGCCTCCCGGGCGCCGAGGACCTTCTGCGGGATGCCGCCGATCGCACCGACGGCCCCGTCCGGGGTGATCGTGCCCGTGCCGGCGATGTGCCTGCCGCCGGTCAGGTCCCCCGGGGACAGCCGGTCCACGATCGACAGGGCGAACATGAGGCCGGCGGAGGGGCCGCCGACGTCCTCCAGGGCGATGTCCACCTGCACGGGGAACTCGAAGCCCTGTTGGAGGTAGGCGCCCATCAGCCAGCGGTCCGGGCCGCCCTCCGGCGCGGCGGCCACCGGCACGTCAAGGACCTGCTCGTCCCCGTCCCGGCGGACGGTCATGGGGACCGGGTCGCCGCCCGAGGCGTTCAGGACCCCCTTCAGCGCGGGGACGTCCGTGACGGGCTCGCCGTCGGCGTCGAGGATCTCGTCGCCGGTCTCCAGCGTGCCCTCCGCGGCGCTGCCTGGCGTGAACTCCTGCACGGTCAGCCGGGTGCGGTAGTCCACGCCGAGCTCGGTGAGCGCGGCGGCCGTGGCGATCTCCTGGGAGGAGGCCATCGCGGCCGTGTTGCCGGCGCTGACCTCCTCGGAAGTGGTGCCGGTCGGATACACGAGCTCCCGCGGAAGCACATCCGCACCGGGGTCCAGCAGCGCCCCGAACAGGTCGGTGGCCGTCGTGGTGCCGGTGGGCGGGCCGCCGACCAGCACCGTGGTCATGTCCAGGCGTCCCTCGGAGCCGCCGTGGTCGTCCACCTGCGCGGTGTCCTCGTCCCCGGTCACCGTCACCGTGAGCACCTCGTGGCCCTCGTAGGTGCCGAGCACGTCGATCGCGGGTCCGGGGCTCTCCACGATGTACGGCGTGGGGGCGGCCAGGGCGATCATCGCGCTGCCGGCGGCGATCCAGCCGGCCAGGCGAGGCGTCCGATGTGGGGCGGGGCGGCCGTCGTCGTGACGGGGGGCGGGCCCCGGCATGGCGGGGGGCGGAATGCGGACACGGGG
>NZ_JBNFOB010000361.1:0-1469 GCF_057364565.1 Micrococcus sp. LASM2_SD2
TGAACGGGGCGCCGCGGAGGCGGCTGAACGGGCAGCGCCGTGCCGGGCGCAGGGGGCGTGAGGGGTGGCCGGCACGCGCGTGCACCAGCTGGCGCCGGCTCTGGACGCACCTGGGCATCTGCTGCACCAGCGGTCACCCGTGGGACACCACGAGCACCCGCTGCACCACCGGTCATCCGCTGTGCCTCAGGGCATCCGTTGCAACGTCGCCCACTCCTTCGTTGGACGTCAAAGCTGGCATCAGAGTTGTCGGAACTGGCCCAGGGAGACGCCTCATTCCGGCAGATCTGATGCCAGCAAGGACGTCCGACCACTTTCACCCGCCTGCGCACAGGGCTCGGGTCGTGTACCACGCTGCATACCTGCGCATACCGCCTGCACCCCGCATCATCAGCGTCCCCCGCACCACCCGCACCAGCTGCCCGCACCACCCGCACCCAGCTGCCCGCACGCCCGCACCACCCGCACCTCACACACACGCACCACCCTGTACCGCCGAATAGGGCACGCCACCGTGACGAAAGGTGACCGTCGGCGCACGTTCACCTGACTGTTCACCGGAGGTCAGTCTGCGGAGAGGCGGAACACACACAGTGGCCTTGTGCGTCACGCACGAGGGCCCTGCGCCCCGACCGTGACGCCCCGCAACCCCTCACGGCCCGGACCTCTCACGGGCCGTCTCCATGCACCGAAGGGAACGTCATGCTCAAGCGCCTCCTGCCCATGGCCGGCCACACCCGGGGCAACCGCTCCGCCGTCACCTGCGAGCTGAAGTGCGGCAACGCCTGCGCCCAGCCCATTCCGAACCGCTCCGAGAACGAGACCTTCCACTCGGTGGCCGAGGCCGCCATCTCCCGTCGCTCGGCCCTGGGCCTGGGCGGTCTGGCCGCGGCCGTCGTGGTCGCGCGCGCCGCGCAGCAGGCCCCAGGGACCGGCCTCCGCGGACAACGGCCGTTTTCCCGAAGGGCGGCGGCAAGCTCCCGTTCGAGGCCATCGACCCGGTCTCCCGCACCGTGGACACCATGACCGTGCCGGAGGGCTACGACTGGGCCCCGGTCATCCGCTGGGGCGACCCGCTGTTCGCCGACTCCGCCGAGTTCGACGTGACCAAGCAGACCGGCGCCACCCAGGCCGGCCAGTTCGGCTACAACTGCGACTACCTGAACGTCATCTCGGACGGCCGGAACGACCGCGCCGGCTACATGGTGTCCAACCACGAGTACACCAACGAGAACATCATGTTCTCCCCGGAGTACATCGCCTCCAACCCGAAGGACGTCGTGGACGCCGGCATCGCCGCCCACGGCCTGTCCGTGGTGGACCTGAAGCGCGCCAAGCAGGGCGCCAAGTGGGAGTACGTCCGCGGCGCCGCCGCACCGCCGCATCACCGGCTTCACCCCGTTCGCCGTGACCGGCCCCGCCGCCGGCCACGACCTCCTCAAGACCAAGGACGACCCGACCGGCACGCG
>NZ_JBNFOB010000362.1:0-1465 GCF_057364565.1 Micrococcus sp. LASM2_SD2
CAGGGTGGATTCAACTGGTGGACGCAACACCTCAGGTCGAGGAGGGTGTTGATGGGACGACCAGCTGGATGGCTGAAGGAACTCACGGGCCGGTCGGCGATGATCTCGCCAGGCGCCCCGAAGACGCGCCGCAGCATCGAACGCAGGTTCTGGAAAGAGATAGCGACGGGAAGCTCCTCGGAGGACGCAGCCGGGAAGGTGGGCGTGTCTGCAGCCGTCGGGGCACGTTGGTTCCGACAAGGTGGCGGCATGAGGACGATCGAACTCACCGAGCCTGGCGGACGTTATCTATCGTTTCCTGAGCGGGAGGAGATCGCTGTCCTGCACGCTCAGCAGGTGGGCGTGCGCGAGATCGCGCGCAGGATCAACCGCGACCCGGCCACGATCTCGCGCGAGCTGCGTCGAAAACGCCGCTACCCGCGGCGGGAAGCTGGAGTACCGGGCCTCGGTCGCGCAGTGGAAGGCGGAGCTGATGGCGCGGAGGCCGAAGACCGCGAAGCTGGTCGCGAACCCGAGACTACGGAACTACGTCCAGGACCGGCTCAGCGGCGATGTGTGCCATCCAGATGGGTCGATCGTGGCTGGGCCGGACGTACCGGCGTGGAAGGGCAGGTCGAAGCCACGCCGGGCCGACCGGCGGTGGGTCACGGCGTGGAGTCCGGAGCAGATCTCACACCGGCTTGAGATCGACTACCCCGAGGATGAGTCCATGCGTATCAGTCACGAGGCGATCTACCAGTCCCTGTTCATCGAGGGCCGGGGCGCGCTCAAGCGAGAACTGGTCGCCTGCCTGCGCACCGGCCGATCTCTGCGGGTGCCCCGAGCCCGGTCGAAGAACAAGCCTCAAGGGCACGTGACCGAGGATGTGGTCCTCAGTGAACGCCCCGCCGAAGCCGCCGACCGCGCCGTGCCAGGACACTGGGAAGGTGACCTGATCATCGGCACGAACCGGTCCGCGATCGGTACCGTCATTGAGCGCAAGAGCCGAGCCACGTTGCTGGTGCACCTGCCTCGGCTGGACGGCTACGGGCAGACACCGCGGGTCAAGAACGGTCCAGCCCTGGCCGGCTACGGCGCTGTGGCGATGAACGCTGCTTTGACTGCCTCGATGACGACCCTGCCGCAGCAGTTGCGCAAGACGCTGACCTGGGACCGCGGCAAGGAGCTGTCTGGGCATGCGCAGTTCACTGTGGAGACGGGCACGAAGGTGTTCTTCGCCGATCCCCACTCGCCGTGGCAGAGGCCCACGAACGAGAACACGAACGGGCTGCTACGTCAGTACTTCCCGAAGGGTACCGATCTCTCACGCTGGACTGCGCAGGACCTCGAAGCGGTCGCGCTGGCAGTCAACAATCGTCCCCGGAAGGTCCTCGACTGGAAGTCTCCAACTGAGGTGTTCGCCGAGCAGCTACAGTCACTCGAGCAAGAGGGTGTTGCATCCACCGATTGAATCCACCCAGTACGT
>NZ_JBNFOB010000363.1:0-1465 GCF_057364565.1 Micrococcus sp. LASM2_SD2
GGCGCCGCCGTCGCCGGCGGTGCGGCCGCGGCCCTGATGGGCTCCGGCCGGGCCGAGGCCATGGTCCAGGACGACCGTTCCGCAGCGCCCGTGCAGGACCTGGAGACCGAGCCGGACCCCCTGGAGCTGCTGGGCAAGGCGCCGGCCCCCTTCGACGTAGATGCCACCTGACCGGAACAGCCCCGTCCTTCCCGACGACGGCCGCCCACCTGCACGAAGGGCCTCACCTGACCGGTGAGGGCCCTTCGTCGTGCGGGGGTCAGCGCGGGGACAGCGGCAGGCCGACGCCGCGCAGGGAGCGGGGACGCACCGCCAGCCGGGCGGCGACCTCCTCGAGCGCCCGCGCCGCCGCGGAGGCCGCGGAGTCCTCGGCGATGACCACGGGCAGACCGTCGTCGCCGCCGGAGCGCACGGCAGGCTCCAGCGGGACGGTTCCCAGCAGCGGCACCTCGGTCTCGAGGACGGCGGAGAGGCGGTCGGCGACCTCCTGGCCGCCGCCGGCGCCGAAGACGTCCAGGACGCTGCCGTCCGGCAGGGTCATGGGACCCATGTTCTCCACCACGCCGGCCACGCGCTGGCCGGTCTGCTGCGCCAGCTGACCGGCACGGGCGGCCACCTGGGCGGCGGCGTGCTGCGGGGTGGTGACCACGAGCAGCTCGGAGGTGGGCAACAGCTGGGCGGCGGAGATGGCGATGTCACCGGTGCCGGGCGGCAGGTCGATCAGCAGCACGTCCAGGTTGCCCCAGTAGACGTCCGTGACGAACTGCTCGAGAGCCCGGTGCAGCATGGGGCCGCGCCACGCCACGGGACGGTCCTCGTCCAGGAACATGCCGATGGAGATGACCTTCACGCCGTGGGCGACCGGCGGCAGGATCATGTCCTCCACCCGGGTCGGGGCGGCGTCGGTGCCAAGCAGGCCGGGGATGGAGAAGCCGTGCACGTCGGCGTCGATCAGCCCCACGGTCAGCCCGCGCCCTGCCAGGGCGACCGCGAGGTTCGCGGTGACGGTGGACTTGCCGACGCCGCCCTTGCCGGAGGCCACGCCGATCACCCGGGTGAGCGTGCCCTCTCGGAACGGGTTGGCGGGGCGGGAGCCACGCAGCCGCTCCTGCAGCCCACGCCGCTGCTCGGGCGTCATGACGTCCAGCGTCACCTCGGCTTCGGCGCACCCCTCGAGTCCCTCGACGGCGGCCCGGGCGTCCGCCTCCAGCGTCCCCTTCAGGGGACAGCCGGCGATGGTGAGCCGCAGGACGACCTCGAGCCGGCCGGGGGTCGGCTCCACGACGGAGGCGACCATGCCGAGCTCGGTGACCGGGCGGCGGATCTCCGGGTCCTGCACCGTGGCCAGGGCGCGCAGCGCGGCGGACTCGAGCGCCGTCGTCGGGGTGGAGGTGGCGACCTCGGGTGCGCTCATGCCTGCGTGCCCTCCTCCCGCCGGTCCTGCGGCGCGGCCTGCCCGGCCGCA
>NZ_JBNFOB010000364.1:0-1451 GCF_057364565.1 Micrococcus sp. LASM2_SD2
GGCCCCGTGCCGTCCCGGGCGATCCTGTGCCGCGGCCGGGCCCAGTTCGGACCGGTCGTCGACGCGCTGGAGGCCGCCGGCGCCCCGTACCAGGTGCTGGGCCTGAACGGCCTGCTGTCCCTGCCGGAGGTGGCCGAGGTCCTCGCCGTCCTGCACGTGGTCGCCGAGCCCGGCCGGTCCGACCACCTCGTGCGCATGCTCGCCGGTCCCCGCTGGCGGATCGGTCCCGCAGACCTGGCGCTGCTGCACGAGCGCGCCCGCTTCGTGGCACGGCTGCGCACGCGGCAGTCCGAGGAGGAGGCCGCACGCCTCGAGGACACCAGCCCGGAGGAGGACGCGGACGCCGCCGTGCTGCTCGAGGCCCTCGACGACCTGCCCCGGGAATCGAGCCGCTGGACCGGCCGAGACGGACGCACCTTCTCCGCCGAGGGGCTGCGTCGCCTGACCCGTGCCCGTGACCTGTTGCGCCGCCTCGCCCGCCGCACGGACATGGACCCCGCCGAGATGATCGGCGAGGTCGAGCGCGCCACCGGTCTGGACGTCGAGCTGGCGCTGCGACCCGGCCCGTCCGCTGTGGCCGCGCGTCGCCACCTCAACGCCTTCATCGACGCCGCCCGCCAGTTCGGCCAGCGGGCCGTCGGCCGCACCGTGGACCTCGCCGGGTTCCTCGCCTGGGTCGAGTCCGCCGCCGAACACGAGAAGGGCCTGGGCATCGAGAACGCCGAACCCGACCCCCGCGCGATCTCCGTCCTGACCGCCCACGCCTCGAAGGGGTTGGAATGGGACGTCGTGGCCGTGCCGGGGCTGGTGCGCGGGACCTTCCCCTCGACGAGCACCGATCGATGGACGAGCATGTCCGCCGGGGCCCTGCCCTGGCCGCTGCGCGGCGACCGCGAGGCGCTGCCGCAGTGGGACCACTCCTGGGCGGAGAACGACCGAGACTGGGCCGAGAGCTCCGGCAAGGTCAGGGCCAAGTCCGCGCTCGAACTGCTCGGCTCCCGCCCGGACTTCGCCACCCTGCTCACCGAGCACTCCCTCCGCGATGAGCGGCGTCTGGCCTACGTGGCGTTCACCCGTGCCCGCAGCCGGCTGTGGCTCAGCACCACCCAGTGGAAGGGGACGAACAAGACGCCGGTCGACGTCTCCGAGTTCTTCGCCGAGGCCGCCGAGCTCGCTGAGGACGGGCGGACCCCCGTGGCCGGTGTCGCCTGGGGCCACCGGCTCTCCGCGGACGAGCGGACCGAGCAGAATCCGACGGCCGGCCGCATGCGCGCCGCGTTCTGGCCCTTCGACCCCCTTGATGGGCCGGAGGCCTTCGACGTGGACCCCGACGACCCGGAGGACCGTGACGCATGGCAGCCGTTGCCGCGCCGTTCCCGGGGCCGTCGTGCCGCCGTGGAAGCCGGCCGCGGCCGCCGTGCCAGCCGCAGACCGGCCCGCAGCCTCGGACC
>NZ_JBNFOB010000365.1:0-1428 GCF_057364565.1 Micrococcus sp. LASM2_SD2
CGGTGCCCGGCTGCCCGCTCCCCTGCGCACGGCCGCCGAGGCCGCGGGCGTCCGCCTCACCGCCACCTACGGCATGGCCGAGACCTGCGGCGGCTGCGTCTACGACTCCGTCCCGCTGTCGGGGGTCCGCGCCGACCTGGTGGGCGTCCCCCGCACCGCGGACACGGAGCCCTCGGGCCGCATCCGCCTCACCGGCCCCATGGTCGCCGCCGGCTACCTGGACGACCCGGAGCGCACCTCGAACCACTTCACCCACGACGACGCCTCCCCCGCCTCCGCCTCCTTCCTCACCGAGGACCTGGGCCGCCTCTCCCACCACGACGACGGCCCCCGCCTCACCGTGACCGGCCGCGCCGACGACGTGGTCATCACCGGCGGCGTGAAGGTCTCCGCCGCCGCCGTGCAGGCCGTGCTGGAGGCCGACGACGACATCGCCGAGGTGTTCGTCGGCGCCGTCGAGGACCCGGAGTGGGGCCAGCGGCTGTGCGCCGCGGTCGTCCCCGCCCGAGGGGCACAGGCCTGGGGGGCGGGCACGCAGAGGCGACTGGCCGTCGTCGTGAAGCGGGCCCTCGGCGGGCCGGCCGTGCCCAAGACCTGGCTGGCCCTGGACTCACTGCCGCTGCTGTCCACCGGCAAGCCGGACCGGCGGGCGCTCACCGCGCTGTTTGCCGCGGCCGGCTGAGACCAGCCGCCCGCCCACTGCGCGCCCCGTCCCGTTCACCCGCCCGTGACGCGGAGGTCACCTCCCCGCAGTGCGGGATGCCTACTCTGAGGCGTCACCTCGTCATCACCTGCCACAGGGAAAGCATGTCCATGAAGCACACCTCGCGGTTCACCGCCACCTTCGCCGCCGGCTCCTCTGCGTCGGCACCGTCGTGACCACGGCGCCCGTCGCCGGCGCCACCGACGCCCCCGCCCCGGCCGCCGTCTCGGCCCCGGTCATCAACGAGTTCGTCACCGACACGGTCGGCGCGGACATCCACGAGTACGTGGAGGTCCTCGTCCCCGCCGGCGTCGACCCGAGCACCCTCTCCGTGATCTCCGTGGAGGGGGACAACAACACCCGGCAGGGCAACGTCCTGAGCGTGGACCGCCTCACCTCCGTGGACGCGGACGGGCGCGCCCTGGTCGAGCGGAACTTCCAGAACGGCTCCGTCTCCTTCCTCCTGGTCTCCGGCGAGGTCGCCACCGGCCAGAGCCTGGACGCGATCATCGACGGCCTGACCGTGCATGACTCCGTGGGCGTGCTGGACGGCGACGCCGGCGACCGCGCCTGGGGCACCGAGCTCGCCCGCGACTTCGACGCGCGGCCGAGACCGTGATGGTGCCGGCGGTGGGGGTGTCCAGGCCGGCGAGGCAGTGCATGAGGGTGGACTTGCCGGAACCGGAGGGCCCCATGATCGCGGTGAACTGTCCGGAGGCGAACTC
>NZ_JBNFOB010000366.1:0-1422 GCF_057364565.1 Micrococcus sp. LASM2_SD2
GGCGGAGCTGGAGGCCTCGCAGGCGGAGCGGGAGGCCGTGCGCGGTCACGACGGTGCCCGGGGTTCGGAGGCCACGAAGGACCATGGCGGACGCGCTGGTCATGGGCTGTCCCCTCCTGAGGCGAGGTCGTCGAGGCGGAGTCTGCGGCCGCGTCAGCGGCAGGGGAAGCGGCGGTCTCGGCGGCGCGGGCGTCCCGGGCGGCGGAGCGGTTGCCCTCGACCGTGACGACCTTCCAGCCGAGCCAGAGGATGAGTACGAGGATCACCAGCGAGGCGCTGATGCGCAGGTCGGAGAACACGCCGAGGACGGCGTTCAGCTCCGCCGCAAGGGTGTTGATCTCATCCATGCGATCCAGCGTAGCGGCTGGAATCACACGGTTGTCATTCGAGGCGGCGTGTCGTGCGGAACTCGCCGTGGACCGGCGCCTCAGCCACCGTTCCGGTGGTCTCCCCGGCGGCCAGCCATCCGGCCAGGACCCCGTCCGGGGCCTCCTCCACGGTGAGGGCGTAGCCGATGTGGTCGCGCCACTGCCCGGCCACGTGGAGGTAGCGCTCCCGCAGCCCCTCGCGGCGGAAGCCCAGCTTCTCCGGCACTCGCAGGCTGCGCGCGTTCTCCGGCCGGACGTTGATCTCCACCCGGTGCAGTCCGAGGCCGCCAAAGGCCCAGTCCGTCACCATCGCCACGGCCGTGGGCGTCAGCCCTTGGCCGGCCTGGCGTCGGTCGATCCAGTAGCCGATCGCCCCGGAGCGCACGGAGCCGTGCTGGATGCCGCCGAGGCTGATCAGGCCCACCAGTCGGTCACGGCCCGGGCGGTCCTCGTCCAGGGCCATCCCCCAGGTGTAGGACAGTCCCTGCCTGGCGGACCGTCGGTGCCAGCGGACCATCTGGGCGAAGGTCGCGGGCCCGGACCCGGGCTCGGGGCTGGTGGCGTCCCACGGGGTCAGCCACTCCGCGTTGACGCTGCGCTGTTCCTCCCATGCCCGCTGGTCGGCGCGCACGAGCGGGCGCACGGTGAGGGTGTCGTGCCGCAGCACCGCGGGCCAGGGATCGGAGAGCCAGGACATGCCACCGATCCTAGGGCCCGGACCGTCCCCGCCGCCCGGGTCGGGGCACAATGAGGGGCATGGACACCCCCGAGGCCCTCGCCGCCGCCAAGGCACGGCTGCGCACGCAGGTGCGCGGCCGTCGTCGTGGACGGGACGCCGGCGAGCGCACCCGACTGTCCGAGGCCGCGGTGGAGCACCTGTGGACCTGGCTCGGTCCGCTGCTCGCCGCCCGATCTGCCGCCGGGCAGGACTGCACGGTGGCCACGGTGCTGCCCATGCCCTCGGAGCCGGACACCGCCGTCCTGCGCGAGCGCGCCCACGCCGCCGGTGCCCGGGTGCTCGTGCCCGTCACCGCGGAGGGGCGCCGGATGGGCT
>NZ_JBNFOB010000367.1:0-1421 GCF_057364565.1 Micrococcus sp. LASM2_SD2
CTGCTGCGGGCGGACACGGCGGCCCGCACCGCGCTCTCCGACCCGCGGGAGGGCACCATCCTGTCCATCCTCGGTGCGGCCCGGCCAGCGTCCAGGCCGCCGTCCGGTCCGCCTCCGTCCAGGGCCGGGACACGCGGACGCGCGCCGTGCTGGAGGAGGCCGTCACCGGGGCCGTCCGCGACGCCCGGGCCGCCGTGCAGCAGACCGAGGGGCAGCTGGACGAGCTCAGCCGTGCCGCCGTGGTGGACGCCGGCGCCGTGGGCCTGCTGCTGGTCCTGGAGGCGCTGCGGGCCGTGATGCTGGACGAGACCCCGCAGACCTCCCTCACCGACGGCCTCCGCGGCTATGCGGACGGCGTCGCCGCCACGGTGCACGGCCCGGGGGGCGGCGTCGAGGTCATGTGCACCATCGAGCTCGATCCCCTCGGAGCGGCCACGCTGCGGCACCGCCTCACCGAGGTGGGCGACTCCGTGATCGTCGCCCCCACCCGGCGCGGTGACGATCCCCAGGACGTCGTCCCGTGGCGCGTGCACGTGCACGTGCCCCGGGCGCCGCTCGCGGAGGACCTCTTCCGCGAGGCCGGCGACCCTCGAGACGTGCACGTGACCGACCTGACGGACGGGCGCGGCGGCCACGACCACACCCATGGCGAGCACTGAGCACGGCGCCGGGGCGGCGGTCCATCCGTTCGACCGGCCGCTGTCCGGAGTCCTCGGCGGGAAGACCGCGGACCGGATCGCCCGGGAGCTGGGGATCACCACGGTCGGCGGGCTGCTGGACCACGCCCCGCGGCGCTGGATCGAACGCGGAGAGCTCACGCCGATCTCCCGGCTGCCCATCGACGCCGAGGTCACGCTGGTCGCCGAGGTGCGGTCGGTGAACACCCGGAGGATGCGCAGCCGCAGCGGCTTCATCGTGGACGTCACGGTGGCGGACCCGGACACCTCGGCCGGCCCCGGCTCCGCCCTCTCCATGGCGTTCTTCAACGGCCACGACGCACGACGCCGACTCGAGCCGGGCATGAGGGCGATGTTCCAGGGCAAGACCACGGTCTACCGGGACCGGGTGACGCTCAACAACCCGGACTTCACGCTCCTGGCCGAGGACGCCGAGGCCACCGAGGCCGACCTGCGGCCCCTCTCCCTGTACCGGGCCACCGGGAAGCTGCCGAGCTGGGTGGTCCGGACCGCTGTGATGACCGTCCTCGACGCCGTGGACTGGTCCACGGTCCCCGAGGTGCTCACCGAGTCCCTGCGCGCCGGCGCGGCCGCCGAGCTGGACCTCGGGGGGCCTCTGCCGGGCACCGAGCAGGCGTACCGTGACCTGCACACCCCGGTCGAGCTGTCCGATGTCGGCCCCCGCCCGCCGCGCGCTCGCGCTGCGCGAGCCTGCATCGTGCAGGCGTCCCCTGGCCCGTCCGC
>NZ_JBNFOB010000368.1:0-1417 GCF_057364565.1 Micrococcus sp. LASM2_SD2
GCCGCAGGGCCTCACGCGTCTTGCGGTGGGCGAGCGCCGTGGTGGTCACCCCGGTCCGCACCGCGGGCCGGTGCGCCCGAGCCGTCCGCCTCACGGGCGGCGAGGACGAGGTCCTCGGCGGAGAAGCCGCCCCCGATCACGAGCATGGTGGTGCGGGCACCGACCCGGGAGGACGGCTGTGCCCCCAGGGCCGCGGCCCGGTCCTTGGCCTCCTGCCGGGACATCCCGATGCCGCCGGTGAAGACCACCACGTGTCCGTAGAGGGGGTGGTCCGGAGAGGCGTCCCGATTGGCAGGGGTGTTCACCCCCTCGTCCGGCCAGCGCATGAAATCCGGCATCGCCCGTCCCGAGCGCAGGGGCACGCGGGCGTCGAACACGTCCGCCATGTCCCGGGCCTGACGGGTCGGACGGGACTCACGGCCCTCGCCGTGCAGGTGGCCCTCCAGCCGTCCGACCTGCAGTCCGTGCGTCCGCAGCACCCGGTGTACCTCCACCGGGCCGCCGTCGGTCTCGAGGGCGCGGCGGCCCACGTCGATGAGGATCGCCGCACACGCCTCGGCGTCGGCGAGGGCCTCATGGTGCCGGCCCGGCACGAAGCCCGCGGCCCGGCTGGCGGAGGGCAGGGCGTAGCTGGGCAGGTCGTAGACCTTGCGGGCCAGCATGAGCGTGCAGGCGTACTCCAGCGGCGGCACGTCCGCGTCCGAGACCTCGAGGGCGGACTCGATCACGCCGACGTCGAAGCCGGCGTTGTGCGCCACGAGGACGTCCTGGCCGCAGAAGGCGCGCAGGTCCGCGTAGACCTCGGCGAAGCGCGGGGCCTGCGCGACCTGGTCCGCGGTGATCCCGTGGATCCGCACGTTGCGGGGGTCGAACCGGTCGAACCCCCGCGGCGGGCGCATCATCCAGGAGGCGCGGTCCACCATGACGCCGTCGCGTACGCGGACGAGGCCCACGGAGCAGGGCGAGCCGCGGAAGCCGTTGGCGGTCTCGAAGTCGATCGCCGTGAAGTCCAGCCCCGGGACGGGTGCCGGCGACGTCGCTGAGCTCATCCCGTGTGCGCCTCCCGGGCGCGCAGCGCGTCCACGAGGGCCGGCAGCAGGGCCGTGAACGCCTGGCCTCGGTGGCTGATCGCGTTCTTCTCCTCTGCGGAGAGCTGCGCGGTGGAGACCTCATGGCCCTCCGGCCGCAGGATCGGATCGTAGCCGAACCCGCCGTCGCCCACCGGCTCGGTGAGCAGGGTCCCGCGCAGGTGCCCCTCGGCCACGGTCTCGGACACGATCTCCCGTCCGCCATCCGCACCGGCGGGGCCGGGGACGGCGAGGGCAGCGCAGCAGACGAAGCCGGCGGCGCGGTGCTCGGCGGGGGACGTCCGCCAGCTGGTCGAGCAGCAGGCGCAGGTTCGCGGCCGTCGTCCCCC
>NZ_JBNFOB010000369.1:0-1411 GCF_057364565.1 Micrococcus sp. LASM2_SD2
ATGGAGCCGGTGGCCAGGCCGGTCTGTCCGGACGCCCGCCGAGGCTGTGCCGCGCCAGGCGTGGGCGATGGCCAGGGCGATCGCGTCGGCGGCGTCGGCGGGCCGCGGCGGGGCGTCCAGTCCCAGGATCCGGGTGACCATCGCGGTGACCTGCTCCTTGCCGGCGTTGCCGTGGCCGGTGACGGCGGCCTTCACCTCGGAGGGGGTGTGCAGGCCGACCTCGAGGCCGCAGCGCGCCGCGGCGGTGATGGCCACGCCGGCGGCCTGGGCGGTGCCCAGCACGGTGGGCGTGTTGTTGTTGGCGAACATGCGCTCCACGGCCGCGCGCTGCGGGCGATACCGCTCCAGCACCTCGGTGACCTCGCGGTCCAGGTGGAGCAGCCGTGCGTGCAGCGGCGCGTCCGCGGGAGTGCCGGACACGCGGACATGGACGAGCCGGCCGCGGCGTCGCGCGTCGACCTCCACCACGGCGATGCCGCAGCGGGTCAGGCCCGGGTCGACGCCCAGGACGCGCAGGGTGCCGTGGGCGGCTCGCTCGGCCAGGGCGGATCAGTCCTCGTCGAGCTCGGCGAGGACGGACTCCGGGATGTCCACGTTGGAGTAGACGTTCTGCACGTCGTCCAGCTCCTCGAGGGCGTCCGCGAGCTTCAGGAAGGTCTTGGCGGACTTGGCGTCCTCCAGCTCGACCTTCATGGAGGGGAGGAACTCGGCCTCGTCGGACTCGTAGTCGATGCCGGCGGCGTCGAGCGCCTCGGCCACGGCACGCAGGTCCGAGGCCTCGGAGACGATCTCGAAGGTGTCGCCGTCCTGCAGCACCTCCTCGGCGTCTGCGCCGCCCTCGAGGATCGCCTCCAGCAGGCCGTCCTCCGTGTTGCCCTCGGCGGGCAGGCGGACGACGCCCTTGCGGTCGAACAGGAAGGCCACGGAACCGGAGTCGGCGAGGGTGCCGCCGTTGCGGGTCACCGCCACGCGCACCTCGGAGGCGGCCCGGTTCTTGTTGTCCGTGAGGCACTCGACCATCAGGGCGGAGCCGGAGGGGCCGCGCACCTCGTACATGATCTCCGTGTAGTCGACGACCTCACCGGTCAGGCCGGCACCGCGCTTGATGGCGCGGTCGATGTTGTCGTTGGGCACGGAGGCCTTCTTGGCCTTCGAGACGGCCAGGTCCAGGGCCGGGTTGCCGGACAGGTCCGCACCTCCGGCACGGGCCGCAACCTCGATGTTCTTGATGTACTTCGCGAAGGCCTTCGCGCGCTTCGCGTCGATCGCGGCCTTCTTGTGCTTGGTCGTGGCCCACTTGGAATGACCGGCCATGATGCTCCTTCGAGGTTCGGCGACGTCGGATGTCTCGGCGCACCATCTTAGCGGCGCGCGCGGCGGCCGCGGGTGGCGTCGCGGCGAGGCGGGCCGA
>NZ_JBNFOB010000370.1:0-1398 GCF_057364565.1 Micrococcus sp. LASM2_SD2
CGGTGGCGGGGGCCCGGGGCGGGGAGGCGCCCCGTGAGGATCGCGGCGGCACGGCGCGGACGGTTGTCCGGGACCGGCTCCTCGCCGAGCAGGGTGGCCGCGCGACGCTTGGTGGTGGCGCGCGTGACGATCGGGATGCGGTCCGTCTTCACGGCGGAGGAGGCGGCGCCGACCAGGATGTGCGGCCGCACGTCCAGGTCCTCGCGCAGCAGGCGGCCGGACACCGGGCCGACTTCCGCCGGGTGGGCCGCGGCCAGGGCCTCGTCCGAGAGGTGCAGCGACTCGATCGGGGCGAGCTCCTCCTCGGTGCCCTCAGCCACCTCGAAGACGATGACCGTGACATTGTCATGCGCCCCGCCCTTGAGGGTCAGGTCGATGAGCTCGTCCACCGCGGCCTCGAGGGACTGGGCCTCCTCGAGGATCGTGCGGATGGTCGGCACCGTGACCACGTCCGTCAGGCCGTCCGAGCAGAACAGCCAGCGCTCGCCGGCCGTCACCGGCACCTCGAAGACGTCCAGCTCCGGGGAGGCGTCCACGTCGCCCAGCACGCGCATCAGCACGTTCTTGTTCGGGTGGTGCTCGGCCTCCTCCGGGGACAGCCGGCCCTCGTCCACGAGGCGCTGCACGAACGTGTGGTCACGGGTGATCTGCTCGAACTCGCCGTCCCTGAGGCGGTAGGCGCGGGAGTCGCCGATGTGCGCCATGTAGAGCGTCTCCCCGGCGAGCAGTCCGGCGGTGCAGGTGGTGCCCATGCCCGCCAGCTTCGGATTCGCGTGGACCAGCTCGTTGAGGATGAGGTTCGCGTTCTGGATCTCGTCCGGCAGGACGGTCGCCGGGTCGTCGTAGCCCGTGGCGTCCAGCGGGGCCAGGTCCAGCACGGCCGAGGCCGAGGCGACGTCTCCGCCCACGTGCCCGCCCATGCCGTCGGCGAGGACCACGAGATGACGGCCCGCGTACGCGGAGTCGTCGTTCTTGGAGCGGACGCGGCCGACGTCGGACCGGGCGGCACAGTGGAGGACGTAGGGCATGGGTCAGGCCTTGATCTCCATGACGGTCTTGCCGATCCGGATGGAGTCGCCCGGGCCCACGGGCAGGGCACGGGAGACCTGGTTGCCGTCCACGAACGTGCCGTTGGTGGAGCCCAGGTCCTCGAGGAACCAGCGGGTGCCCTGCGGGAACAGGCGGGCGTGGCGGCCGGAGGCGTAGTCGTCCTCCAGCACCAGGTCCGCGTCCTGGGCGCGGCCCATCAGCAGGGCCTGACCCTGCA
This sequence comes from Micrococcus sp. LASM2_SD2, assembly GCF_057364565.1. Taxonomy (NCBI): domain Bacteria; kingdom Bacillati; phylum Actinomycetota; class Actinomycetes; order Micrococcales; family Micrococcaceae; genus Micrococcus; species Micrococcus sp. LASM2_SD2. The sequence goes on from NZ_JBNFOB010000370.1 coordinate 1,268, forward strand.
GGTCGATCTCCCGGCCGGCCAGCGGTCCCTTCTCGATCACGAGGGTGCGCGCCAGACGGGGCGCCGGGGTCGGCGGCCGACGCACGGTGCGGCCGGCTGACGGGCGGCTCCGGCCTCCGGGGGCCGGCCGG
>NZ_JBNFOB010000371.1:0-1398 GCF_057364565.1 Micrococcus sp. LASM2_SD2
AGACGGCGACGGGGCGGCCCACCGTGGAGGTGCGCCCGTGCGGGTCGGCGGCGTCGCATGGACGGCGCGTCCGGCCTGACGCTCGGGTCAGGCCGAGGACGAGGTCACCAGGACGACTTGGTCACGCCCGGCAGCTCGCCGCGGTGCGCCATCTCCCGGAAGCGCACGCGGGAGATGCCGAAGCGCTGGAAGGTGCCGCGCGGGCGGCCGTCGATGGCGTCGCGGTTGCGCACGCGGACCGGGGAGGCGTCGCGCGGGAGCTTCTGCAGGCCGACGCGGGCGGCCTCGCGGGCCTCCTCCGACGCGTTCGGGTCCACGAGGGTCTTGCGCAGCTCCAGGCGCTTCTCGGCATTGCGGGCCACGATGGCCTTGCGCTGCTCGTTCTTGGCGATCTTGGACTTCTTGGCCATGCCTCAGCGCTCCTCTCGGAAGTCGACGTGCTTGCGGACCACCGGGTCGTACTTCTTCAGGGTGATGCGATCCGGAGTGTTGCGGCGGTTCTTGCGGGTCACGTAGGTGAACCCGGTGCCGGCAGTGCTCTTCAGCTTGATGATCGGACGAACGTCCTTGTCCTTGGCCATGTCAGAGCTTCACTCCCTTCGCGATCAGGTCGGCGACGACGGCATCGATGCGCGCACGTCGATGGTCTTGATGCCCTTGGCGGACAGCGTCAGGGTGACGTTGCGGCGCAGGGACGGGACCCAGTAGGTCTTCTTCTGGATGTTCGGGTCGAACCGACGCTTGTTGCGACGGTGCGAGTGGGAGATGCTGTGGCCGAAACCCGGCCCAGCCCCGGTTACCTGGCAGTGAGCTGCCATGATCACTCCTCGTGCAAGTTGTAGTAAAAGGACGGGCGGAACCCGCATGGCGGTGCCCGGCGACGCACGAAGCGTCATCAGGCTCCTTGAGAGTCCCGCTCGGGTGTGGACACCGCACTCTTACTGCGACTCATCTGAAGGTGAACCAGGCTGGGTGAGAGCCAACCGAAGTCGCCTTGGATCGCTGGTGTGAACGGTGATTCCCGGCCTGCCCGGTGAGGGGCGGTCCGGGAGTCCAGTCCGCGGGATCACGCTGCTTTTCCGACCCCCTGCGAGCAGGCCCGAAGGGAGAACAGCGCGGCTTGCGCCGTCCCATCTTACGGGAGCACCCCCGCGGGCTTCAACCGGCGGTCGGGAGAACCGTCTCACACCCCACCCTTGCCTGATTGTTGAACAAGCCGTAGAGTCCTGCCCACAGTGCACGTCGTGACGCCCGTCACCTGCACGCCGTCTCTCGCACACCGTCCCTCGCCATCCTCGGAGAACGTCCCCAGGCCCCCACACCCCCCACACGATCCCCGGGCGCAGCCGGCCCTCGCGGCAGACCTCGCACAGCGGGGGAGTGTGCAGCCGCTGCGCC
>NZ_JBNFOB010000372.1:0-1395 GCF_057364565.1 Micrococcus sp. LASM2_SD2
CCGGCGGCGGCTCCCGCCGTGACCAGGCCGCCCGCGAGGCCCGTGCCCGTGCGGAGGAGCGCGCCGCCGAGGACGCCAAGCCGGTGTCCAACTCGGTGGGCGACGCCTTCCCGGCCGACCTCAAGAAGATGGCCCAGGAGGCCCCGAAGCAGGGCGCCCCGTCCGAGGAGGCCCCGAAGAAGGCCGCTCCGAAGGCGCCTGCCAAGGAGCAGCCGGCCAAGCCCGCCGCCAAGGCCCCGGCCAAGGAGTCCGCACCGAAGCCGGCCGCGAAGCCGAAGCCCGCCGCCGCGCCCAAGCCGGTTGCGAAGCCGAAGCCGATGGCGGCCCCGCCGAAGCCCGCCGCCCCCAAGGGCGGAGCCTCGGCCCCGAAGCCCGGGCCCCGCAAGGCCTGACCCGGACTGCCCCGTGCCCGGCACGGGGGTCAGAACCGCACAGCTCGTCCGCAACCGGCCGAGTGAACCCAGCACCGTGCGCCTCACCGCAGGGCGAGGCGCACGGCGACGAAGAAGGAGAACGGCAGCCATGCCGAAGATGAAGACCCACAGCGGCGCCAAGAAGCGCTTCCGCGTGACCGGCTCCGGCAAGCTGATGCGTCAGCAGGCCAACCGCCGCCACTACCTGGAGCACAAGTCCTCCCGCCTGACCCGTCGTCTGGCCTCGGACAAGATGGTCTCCAAGGGCAGCGTGAAGACCATCAAGCGGATGCTGGGCATCTGAGCCACTGAGCACACCCTCGGTGCCGTGGCACCGGAACACTTCCTCCCGGAGCGGCGCATGGAGCGCCCCGGGACCAGACAGATAGGAGCACACACGTGGCACGTGTGAAGCGGGCAGTGAATGCCCACAAGAAGCGTCGTACGATGCTGGACCGCGCCTCCGGCTACCGCGGTCAGCGTTCTCGCCTGTACCGCAAGGCGAAGGAGCAGCTGCTCCACTCGTTCACCTACAACTACCAGCACCGCCACAAGCGCAAGGGCGACTTCCGCAAGCTGTGGATCACCCGCATCAACGCTGCGGCCCGTGCCAACGGCATGACCTACAACCGCTTCATGCAGGGCCTGAAGCTGGCCGGTGTGGAGCTGGACCGCCGCATGCTCGCCGAGATCGCCGTCTCCGACGCCGCCACCTTCACCGCCCTGGTGGAGACCGCCCGCAAGGCGCTGCCGGCCGACGTGAACGCCCCGGCGGCCTCCCGCTGATCCAGCGCGGACACGCCGGATCCGGTGAGAGCCGGACCCGGCCGCACACCATGACCGGACGCCCCGACCAGGACGTGATGACGAACCCGCGCGCGAGCGCGTGCGGTCCGTCGCCCGCCTGGCGGGGGCGTTCGGCGCGTCTGAGGGCCGGTGCCTTCCTGGTGGAGGGGCCGCAGGGCTGCCGCGAGGCGCTGCG
>NZ_JBNFOB010000373.1:0-1391 GCF_057364565.1 Micrococcus sp. LASM2_SD2
CTACCACCGGATCCAGCAACGACTCGAGGGCCTGACCCCGATGAAGTATCGGGAACAGGCCCTCGAGGAAGACAGGGCGCTTACGCTCTGATTACCAGTCCAACAACCGGGGACCAGTGCAGGGTGAGCGGCCGTCGTCGTGGGGGAGCGGGGGCGATCAGGCTCCGGAGAACAGGGCCACCATCGGCTTGAAGGCGTTGACGGCGATGAAGACGGAGACCAGCCAGGCCAGCACGCCGACGATGAGCAGCCACACCGGGTAGCGGTAGCCGTTCATGAGGTCACGGCGACGCCAGGCCACGAACAGCAGCACCGCGAAGCCGACCGGCAGGATCATGCCGTTGAACGCGCCGGCGAACACCAGCAGCGTCTGCGGAGCCTGCTTCAGGGCCAGGTACAGGCCGGCGCAGACCGCGATGAACGCGACCGTCAGCCAGCTGCGGGTGCGGGGCGAGGTGGTGGACTTCGTGATGAAGGAGACCGAGGTGTAGGACGCGCCGATCACCGAGGTGATGGCCGCGGCCCAGAAGATCACGCCGAACACGCGCATGCCCACGTCGCCGGCCGCGCTCCGGAAGGCCGAGGCCGCCAGGTTGTCCGGGTCCAGGGTCGCGCCGCCGACCACCACGCCGAGGATGGCGAGGAACAGCAGCACGCGCATCACGCCGGTGACGATGATCGAGAGCACGGAGGAGCGGGTGATGGAACGGACGTCCTCCGGGCCGGAGACGCCGGAGTCGATCATGCGGTGGGCGCCGGCGTAGGTGATGTAGCCGCCCACGGTGCCGCCCACGAGGGTGACGATGATGAGCATGTCCACGGTCTCCGGCAGCACGGACTGGCGCAGGGCGTCGCCCACGGGCGGGCCGGAGACGATCGCCACGTAGGCCATCAGGGCGATCATCACGACGCCGAGGACCACCACGATGCGGTCCAGGGCGAGGCCGGCCCGCTTGGACAGGAAGATCGCGATCGCGATCAGGGCGGAGACGGCGCGCCGATCAGCGGGTCCACGCCGAGCATCGCGTTGGCGCCCAGGCCGGTGCCGGCGATGTTGCCGATGTTGAAGACCATGCCGCCGACGAACACGAGCGCGGCGAGGAACCAGCCGAGTCCGGGCAGGACGCGGTTGGCGAGCTCCTGGGCGCGCAGGCCTGAGATGCCGATGACGCGCCACACGTTCATCTGCACCGCGATGTCGATGACGATCGAGACCAGGATGGCGAAGGCGAAGGCCGCGCCGATCTGCACCGTGAAGGTGGAGGTCTGGGTGATGAAGCCGGGGCCGATGGCGCTGGTGGCCATGAGGAACATGGCGCCGAGCAGGGCCGTGCGGCGGTGACGCGCGGCGTCCGGGGTGGCGACGGCGGTGGCGCCGGCAGGCTCGGCGG
>NZ_JBNFOB010000374.1:0-1380 GCF_057364565.1 Micrococcus sp. LASM2_SD2
CCTGCGCCCGCTCCACCGCTAGGGGCGAGGCCTCCAGGCCGACGACCTCGTCCGCGCGCGCGGCGAGCTCGGCGGTGAGCACGCCGATCGACGCGCCGGCCTCCACCGCCCGGCCGTACCGGGAGCGGGAGAGCATCGCCAGCGTCAGCGCCCGCTTGCGCCGCTCGTAGGGGCTGGAGAGGTAGCGCCACGGGTCCTCCGCGCGGGCGTAGAGGCGATCGAACACCGCCTCGGCCCGGTGGGAGTCCGCCTCGTCCGTCCCGGTGTACCGGGCGCAGTCGAAGGGGCGGTCGAAGTGCGTGAGCATCTGCTCCGAGAGGATCGCCTCGTCCCCTGGCGCGTCCGAGAGCGGGGCGACCTGGGAGGCGTGGGCGGCCAGGGCGTCCCGACGGGCCCGGCGGTCCTGCTCGGTGAGCGGCAGGCGCCGGTAGCGCCGCGCCGGCAGGTCGGCCGGCGCACCCCAGTGCCAGAACCACAGCGGGAACTCGCACAGCGGCAGGTGCTCCTGCGCGGCGAGCGTCGCCACGACCCGGCCGACCGCGTCATGGTCCGCGTGGCCGTCCGCGCGGTCATGGGTCACCAGCAGGACGGTGCCGGGCCGGGCGGCGTCGGATCGAGCGGTGTCGGCCTGGTCCGCAACTGCAGGGTCGGATGTGCCGGGCGTGCCGGAGCGGTGGTCCGCGATGAGTCCTGCCACGGCCCGGCGCACGGCATCCTCGTGCGCGGCGACCTGCGAGTCCGGCAGGTCCAGGCGGTGCACGGTGAGACGGTCCCGGTGCTCCCCGCCGAGCGCATCGGCGGCGTGCTCCAGCTCGGGCCCGCGCAGGGCGCGAAGCTGCTCGGGCGTGTGCGTGGGCGACTCCGGGTGGGAGGCCTCCCCCGCGGTGGCCACCACGAGCTCCACCCGGGCCCCAGCACGCAGGGCGGTGCGGATCAGGCCGGTGGCACCGAGGGTCTCGTCGTCCGGGTGGGCCACGGCCGCCACCACCAGGGAATCGGGGCCGAGCTCGGGCAGGTGCAGCGGCGGCAGGTCGGCGATCCCGGCCTCTTCCCACGCGGACTCGGCGGTGCCCTCATCCAGGTGCGAGAAGCTCACCACCAGGCCCCCGCCCCGTCACGTCCGTCCTTCAGCAGCGCGGCACCGAGGCGGGCGTCGTCCCGGTCGCCGTGGTGCTGACGCAGGTAGACCTGCAGGTCCGCCACGGCCTGCGCATGGCGGCGTCCTGGGTCAGCGGACCGGGGCCGGTGGCCTCGCCGACCACCCGGAGCACCTCGGTGCAGACCTGCGCCAGGGTGCCGCGGACCCGGTCCGCCTCCACCATGCCGCGGGCGTGGTCCAGGTCCCCGGCGTCCACGGCCTCCGCGGCCTGGCCGAGCACC
>NZ_JBNFOB010000375.1:0-1366 GCF_057364565.1 Micrococcus sp. LASM2_SD2
GGCGTCCGGGGACCGGGCCGGGGCACACCGAGGCCGCGTGGAGCTGTGCCGGCTGGCCGGGCTGGCCCCTGTGGCCGCCATCGCCGAGCTCACGCACGACGACGGCACCATGATGCGGCTGCCCGCCCTGCGCGAGTTCGCGGACGAGTACGGCCTCGCCCTCGTCTCCATCGAGGACCTCGCCGCCTTCCTGGCCCGCCTGGACGACGTCCCCGCCGAGGCGACCCTGCCCACGGCGCACGGGCCGCTGACGATCGCCGTCCACCCGGATCCGGCCACCGGCGCGGAGCATGTCCTGCTCACCTCCCCGGGCCTGGACCCGGCCGCAGGCCCCGTCACCGTCCGGGTGCACTCCGAGTGCCTGACCGGCGACGTCCTCGGATCCCTGCGCTGCGACTGCGGTCCCCAGCTGCAGACCTCCCTGGAGGCCGCCGCCCATGACGGCGGTGCCGTGCTGTACCTGCGCGGCCACGAGGGCCGAGGCATCGGCCTGGCGAACAAGGTCCGGGCCTACCGGCTGCAGGAGCAGGGACTGGACACCGTGGACGCGAACCTCGCGCTCGGGCTGCCCGCGGAGGGACGTGACTTCCGGGCCGCCGCGCAGATCCTCGCCGACGCCGGCATCACCCGAGTCCGACTCGTCACCAACAACCCGGTCAAGCTCGCCGCGCTGCGTGAGGCCGGCCTGGACGTGGTCGAGCGTGTGCCCGCCCCTGCGCCGGAGAACGAGCACAACCGCGCCTACCTCGCCGTCAAGCGCGACCGCATGGGTCACCTGCCGGCGCACGGTGGACCCCTGACCCCCACCCCCACCCCCACCACCGGGACCGTCCCGTCCCCGAGCAAGGAGCACCACGCATGAGCGGAGCAGGAGCACCCACCTTCACCCACGACCGACATGCCGCCGCAGGCCTGCGCGTGGCGATCGTCGCCGCGCAGTGGCACGAGCAGATCATGGACGGCCTCGTCGGCGGCGCCCAGGCGGCCGCGGCGGACTTCGGGCTGGAGGCCGACCTGGTCCGCGTCCCCGGCACCGTCGAACTGACGGTGGCTGCCGCCCGCCTGGCGCAGACACACGACGTCGTGGTCGTCCTGGGCGTGGTGGTCCGCGGCGACACCCCGCACTTCGACTACGTCTGCTCCGCCGTCACCCAGGGCGTCACCGAGGTCTCCGTCCGCACGGGCGTGCCGGTCGGCTTCGGAAAAAAAAAAAAAAAAAAAACGTGCTCACCGTGGAAAAAAAAAAAAACACGGAGCAGCAGGCTTTTGATCGACCGCGCCCGGGTTCTGCCGGCTCCCGTTTTTTTTTTTTTTTTTTTTTTCGAGGACAAAGGGCCGGGGGGGGGGGGGGGCGAGGCGCTCGAGG
>NZ_JBNFOB010000376.1:0-1362 GCF_057364565.1 Micrococcus sp. LASM2_SD2
GCGGCGGGCCGGGCGTGCCGGCGGGTGCGTCGGGTGCGTGAGGTTCCCATGGGACCAGGGTGCGCCGCGGCGGCAGGGGAGTGCCGTCGTCGGGCACCGGTCTGTGGACGGGCAGGCCGGTCCGGTCCGCTGTGGAGGAGGGGTCCCGTCCGCCGGGCGGCGGCGGCCGACCGTGGGGTATGATGGCCACAGCGGTGACGTGTGCCGTGCCCGGAAACGGGTGCCCACGCCATCGACTACGCACACCACGGTGCCGCTGCGGACTCCGGTCCGGACGCGGCAGGCCCCACCGACGGTCCCGCCTGAGGCAGACGGGTTTCGGGGGCGGCCCGGCAGCTGAGCCGTCGTGGTGTCAGGGACCGTCCGACCGGGCGGTCGCAGAACCGTGAAACAACGATCGGCAGCCGCCTGCGCCTGGAGGCGCGGGGTCCTACGGCCGCCACAGAAGGGATTCGACATGTCGTCCGTCGTGACCATGCGCCAGCTCCTCGACTCCGGTGTCCACTTCGGTCACCAGACCCGCCGCTGGAACCCCAAGATGAAGCGCTTCATCTTCACCGAGCGCAACGGCATCTACATCATCGACCTCGAGCAGTCGCTGACCTACATCGACCGCGCCTACGAGTTCGTCAAGCAGACCGTCAAGCACGGTGGCACCATCCTGTTCGTCGGCACCAAGAAGCAGGCCCAGGAGGCCATCGCCGAGCAGGCCAACCGCGTCGGCATGCCGTACGTGAACCACCGCTGGCTGGGCGGCATGCTCACCAACTTCCAGACCGTCTCCAAGCGCGTGCAGCGCATGAAGGAGCTCGAGGAGATCGACTTCGAGGACGTGGCCGGCTCCGGCCACACCAAGAAGGAGCTGCTCCTGCTCTCCCGCGAGCTGCAGAAGCTCGAGGCGAACTTGGGCGGCATCCGCAACATGTCCAAGACCCCCTCCGCCGTGTGGGTCGTGGACACCAAGAAGGAGCACCTCGCTGTGGACGAGGCCCAGAAGCTGGGCATCCCGGTGGTCGCCATCCTGGACACCAACTGCGACCCGGACGAGGTCACCTACCCGATCCCGGGCAACGACGACGCGATCCGCTCCGTCTCCCTGCTGACCCGCGTGGTGGCCGACGCCGTCGCCGACGGCCTCATGGCCCGCTCCGGCAAGGGCGGCGACGAGTCCGCCGAGCCGATGGCCGAGTGGGAGCGCGAGCTGCTCGAGCAGCACAACGCCGAGAAGGCGCCCAGGCCGAGAAAGACCGAGGGCGAGAAGACCGAGGGCGAGGCCGCCGAGGCGCGCCGCTCCGGCCGCCTCCGAGGACGCCGCCCAGGGCGAGTGACCCCGGACCGCGGCGGCCGGCCCGCACCCGGGCC
>NZ_JBNFOB010000377.1:0-1362 GCF_057364565.1 Micrococcus sp. LASM2_SD2
CCGCGACTGTGGAAGGACCGCGATCCGGCGGCCGACGCGCGGCTGCGCACGGCCAAGCCCTGGATCGCCCGGCACGCAGATCAGCTCGCATGCCCACCGAGAACCTGCTCACCCCGGACACCCTCCGCCGGATCTGCTGGAGCCCGCCCGCGGTGGTGACCCCGGAGTCCGTCGCCGAGGCGCTGGCGAGGCTCGGTGCCCGCCCCTGGCAGGTCGAGCAGACCACCGCCATCCTCACGGTCTCCTTCCTCAACCCGCTCCCCGCCTGAGCGGTCCGGACGGCTCCGCCGGCCCGTGCCGGCCACGGACGCGTGTTCACCGCGGGCTGGTGGTCGCCGCAGGCCCGTGTTCGCCGCGGGCGCACCGCCACATGCGGACGGCGGATGCGCCGGGAGGTTACCCGCCGGTAATGTGACGGGGAAGACAGAGGTGAGCGGCCGTCGTCGGGAACGATGGGCGGCGGCATGCCCCCTCCGACCCGACCCGCAAGGAGCACCATGACCGCGCATTCCCCCGCCCCGCTCGAGCCGTTCGAGTCTCTCGCCGGGATGGCCCCGAACGAGGTGGTGACCACCACCGAGGTGACCGACCACGAGCTGCCCGGCGGCGCCGGCACCCTGGCCCTGCTCACCCTGGACAACGGCGCCGGCCCGCGCCGCCCCGCCACCCTCGGCCCCCGCACCCTCCTGGAGCTCGGCCGCGTGCTCGACGCCCAGGCCGAGCGGGCCGCCGCCGGCGAGATCCAGGCCCTCGCCCTCACCGGCGTGGAGGGCACCTTCGCCGCCGGTGCCGACCTCTCCCTGGTCGCCTCCTTCGAGGACACCTCCCGGGGCCGGGAGCTCTCCCTGCTCGGCCACGCCGTCTACGACCGCATCGCCGCCCTGGACGTGCCCACCTTCGCGTTCGTCAACGGCCTGGCGCTCGGCGGCGGCCTGGAGCTCGCCCTGGCCGCGGACCACCGGATCGTGGCCGCGGACGCCAAGGGCTTCGGGCTGCCCGAGGTCCGCCTCGGCCTGATCCCCGGCTGGTCCGGCGTCTGGCGCGTGCCCCACCTGATCGGCCCCGAGGCCGCCGTGCCGGTGATCCTGAAGAACCCGCTGGACAACAACCGTCTGCTGAAGGCGGCCGAGGCCCACGAGCTGGGCCTGATGGACCGCATCACCGACGGCGACCTGCTCGCCGACGGCCTGGCGTTCGCCGCCGCCGTGGTCTCCGGGGACGAGGCCGTGGCCGCCGAGATCGCCGCCCACCGCGACCGGGACACCTCGGACGCCGCCTGGGACCGCGCCCTCGCCGGCTTCGCGAAGCTCCAGGCCGCCCGCCCCGGCCGCCCCACCTCGCCGGCCCCGCCGTCCACCCTCG
>NZ_JBNFOB010000378.1:0-1353 GCF_057364565.1 Micrococcus sp. LASM2_SD2
GCTCCGGGCACGCGCCCGGAGCCGGCGTGATCTCAACCCCGCCGCGAGGGGCGGCCCGTTCCGCAGGACCTCCACGACCAGCCGCAGGGCGATCGGGAAGGCGTCCTCATCCAGCCCGAACCGCGGGTTGTGGTGACCCGCGTCGAAGCCCTTGGCGGCGTTGCCGGCCCCCACGAACACGTACGTGGCGGGCGCGGTCCGGGAGAAGGCCGCGAAGTCCTTGCCGCCGAGCATCGGCGGGTCGGTGATCACCGAGCCCGGGAACAGGTCCTCGCACAGCTCATGGACCACCGCGGTGCGGGCCGGGTCGTTCCACACCATGTCGTCGCCGCGCAGATAGTCCAGGCTGGACGTCGTCGAGGGCGGAGGTCGCCGCCAGGTCCAGGCTGAGCTGGACCCGCGAGTCCGCCGTGTTTACGCCCTGACCGCCCGGCCCGGAGGTGTGGGAGAAGCGCTCGACGAGCTCGCCCGCGGGGATGACCAGCCCGCGGGGCGCGCCGGGGCCGGGGGTGACGCGCACGTCGCCGGGGCGGGGCTCAGCCACGGTGGGCCGCCGCCCGTGGTCCGCGCAGGTCCGCGAGTGCGACGAGGAGCGCGAGGGCCATGCACCCGGCCACCAGCGCGAAGGCGGCCATGAACGCCCCGTCCCAGTCGGCACCGGAGGCGACGCCCAGGAACACCCCCACGATCACGGCGGTGCCGACCGCCGTGCCGACGCGCTGGCCGGTCTGCAGGACGCCGCTGGCCGTGCCGGAGTGCCGCGGCGGGACCTCGGCCAGGCTGAGGGTCTGGTTGGGGGAGACCACCAGCCCCTGCCCGGCACCCACGAGGGCGAGGGTGAGCAGCAGCCACCACGGGCTCAGGCCGAACTCCCGGTTGGCCCACGCCACCCCGATGGAGCCCACGACGGCGAGCAGCGCCAGCGCGATGCCGAGGACGACGATCTTCCGGCCCGTGCGCAGCACCACGCGACCGGCCACGGTGGCCATCACGCTCGACATGACCGCCGACGGCAGACCGATGAGTGCGGCGTGCAGTGCCGGGTAGCCCAGCCCGTTCTGCATGAACATGGCGATCACCACGAACATGCTGGTCGAGCCGGTGAAGTAGATGGCGATCAGCAGGGCGCCGCACGCGAAGCTGCGGGTCTGGAACAGGCGCAGGTCCACCATCGGGGCGCGGCCCCGTCGGGCGTACCGGGCCTCCCACCGCGTCCAGAGGGCGGCCAGGCCGATGCCGACGGGCACGAGCACGAACCGCCACGGCCCCGAGCCCACGGTCCAGGAACGGGAGCATGACCGGCCACGGAGGGCGCCCGCCAGCAGGACGACGCCGACCGGGTCCAGGTCCGGG
>NZ_JBNFOB010000379.1:0-1332 GCF_057364565.1 Micrococcus sp. LASM2_SD2
GGCGCGACCGGCCTCCCGCCGGCCCGCCGTCTCAGCGGCGGCGCAGCTGGAGCTCGGCCTGCGAGATGCGGTAGCGGCGCGCGGCGGTGGCGACGATCACCAGGAAGGCCGCGAAGATCGCGGGCAGGCCCACCAGCTCCGCCTGCTGCGCCCCCAGCGGGGCCGGCAGCAGGCGGGGGATCGCCAGCCATGCCATGGAGGCGGCGAACAGCAGGGCCACGGACATGCGCCCGCGCTCGGTCAGGCTCAGGCGGATCGCGGCGGCCACGGCCAGCAGCAGGCCGGCCAGGCCCCAGACGGCCGGCGGCACACCCGGGACGAACACGCCCCAGGCATGCAGGGCCACAGCCACCATGGTCGGGGTGAAGGCCACGAGCACGCCGGCCAGGGCGCCGACGGTGCCGTCCGTGAAGAAGCGCTCGCCGGTGGTGCGGGCGGTGGTGAGGTTGTATCCGCGCAGGGCGGCCACGACGAAGACGAGCGCGCCGATCCACGCCACCACGGCGACGCCGGCAGGGAGCAGGATCGCCATGGGAAACCAGGCCGCCAGGCACAGCAGGGCCAGCCCGACGAGCCAGCCGGTGCTGCGCTGGCGGGCGGCGTAGCCCTGGCGCGGACCCCACTGGTGCAGGGCGAACATGGTCACCAGCAGGAACAGCAGCGGCCACGTCAGCACGTGCAGGAACAGCGGCGAGAGCACGGTGGCGCCCATGCCGTACAGGCCGTCATGGGCGGCCAGGTAGCTGCCGGCGTCGAGGGCGCCGAGGCCGAGACGCCCGAACAGGCCGAGCCCCCAGGCCCCGGCGAGCACGAACAGCCCGGCCGCCACGGTGACGAACGTCTGACGGGTGCGGTCCTCGGGACGGGCACGGCCCTTCGGCTCGCGCACCGGCAGGTTGTACGGGGCGATGTAGGGGGTGCGCTCGTGTGCCTGCGGGACGTCCTCGTCACGGACGGAGGCGGTCTCGATGGCGCGGGCCTTGTTGGCGAGGCGGTCCCGGCGGCGCCACTCGGGCAGGACTGCCATGGCCCGCTCGACGAGCTCCTCGTCCGTCACGGGCTCGTCCATGTCCGCCAGCTGGGGGCGGACCTCGGCGGGCGGCACGGTCAGGCTGCCGTCCAGGCGGCGTGAGGCGGTCTGCAGGGCGCGGGTCTCCCGCTCCTGGTGCAGGCGCAGGCGTTCGGCCTCCTCGGCCGCGAAGCGTGCCTCCTCGGCGATGAGCCGGTCCTCCCAGCCTCGGGCATGGGCCAGGGAGGACGCCGCGTAGGCGGCGGTCCAGCGGGCGGGGCGCGGGGCCTTTCTCTGCGGCGCGGGGCCCTTCGGCGGGCGGG
>NZ_JBNFOB010000380.1:0-1316 GCF_057364565.1 Micrococcus sp. LASM2_SD2
CGTGTCCGGCCAGCGCCGCGGCGACCTCGTCGGCGGCCAGGGCGACGAGCCCGGCGTCGGCCACGACGTCCAGGTGGGCCAGGCCTGACTGCATGCCGGACTGGGCGGCGCCGAGGACGTCGCCGACACCCCGGCTGCGGAGGTCCTCCTGGGCGATGAGCATGCCGTCGTCGGTCCGCTCGAGGACCTGGAGCCGGTCCAGGGACGGGTGGCCGTCGGGCAGCCGGGTGACCAGCAGGCAGACCGCCGGGTCGGTGCCTCGGCCGACGCGACCGCGCAGCTGGTGGAGGGTCGAGAGCCCGAAGTCCTCGGCGTCGAGCACGGCCATAACGGTCGCGTTCGGGACGTCCACGCCGACCTCCACCACGGTGGTGGCCACGAGGACGTCCGTCTCCCGGGCGGCGAAGGCGCGCATGGCGTCCTCCTGCTCGGCCTGGTCCATGCGGCCGTGGACCATGTCCAGCCGGACCCCGGCCAAGGCGGGCAGGTGCTCCAGGCGGCGGACCATCTCCTCCACGTTGGCGTGCGCTGGGTCCTCGGGGTCCGGGTCGATGCGCGGGCACACGACGAAGGCCTGGTTGCCGGCGGCGACGTGTTCGGCGATTAGCTCCCACACCCGGGCGATGATGCGGGGGCCGTGCGCCATGCGGGCCACGTGCGTGGCGACCGGCTGACGGCCACGCGGCAGGCCGCGCAGGACGGTGAGGTCCAGGTCTCCGAAGACGGTCATGGCCACCGAGCGCGGGATGGGGGTGGCGGACATCACCAGCAGGTGGGTGCCCGGGTTGGCCTCGCGCAGCGCCTGGCGCTGGTCCACGCCGAAGCGGTGCTGCTCGTCCACCACGGCGAGGCCGAGGTCGAAGAACCCGACGCGGTCCGAGAGCAGGGCGTGGGTGCCCACGGCGATGCCCGCCTCGCCGGAGGCGAGCTTGAGCAGGGCCTGGCGACGCTCGGCGGTGCGCTGGGAGCCGGTGAACAGCACGACCTCGGTGGCCGGTCCGTCCGCCGCGGCGAGGGTCCCGGCCTCGGCGAGCTCACCCATCAGGGCTAGGAGGTTGCGGTGGTGCTGCTGGGCGAGGACCTCGGTGGGGGCGACGAGCGCGGCCTGTCCCCCGGCGTCGACCACCTGGAGCATGGCGCGCAGCGCCACGAGGGTCTTGCCGGCGCCGACGTCGCCCTGGAGCAGCCGGCTCATGGGGGGCGGCGGAGTCGAGGTCCGCGGCGATCCGATCGCCGACCTCCTGCTAGCCGGGGGTCAGGGTGAAGGGCAGCCGCGCGTCGAGGGCGTCCAGCAGGCCCCCGGTCCGGGCCGGCCG
>NZ_JBNFOB010000381.1:0-1310 GCF_057364565.1 Micrococcus sp. LASM2_SD2
CACCCGGCGCACCGCCGGCCGCAGCCTGCGGTGCGCCGGACACACCGGGGCTCGGAGGGGGACTCGGGGAGTCGGCTCGGGCGAGGACGGAACGGACGACACCTCGGACTCGGCGGCAGCAGACGGCGCATCGCCGGCCACGACCTGCGGCGCCGCGCCCCTGGAACGGGGTGTACCCCGCCATGCGCTGGCGCTGCTCGTACGGGACCGCTTCGCGAGACACCGGGACAGCGGGCGGGGCCGCCTCCTCGGCGACAGCGCCACCGACCACGGCGGCAGGTGCCGCCGTGGCGGGGGCGACCGTCTCCTCAGGTCCGTCCTGGGCCACAGGAGAGGGTGCGGCGTCCTGGGTCAGGGGCGTGGCGTCGTCGTCGTGGGCACGGCCCTTGAGGGGCGTGTACCCGGCCATCCGCTGCTTGGGCATGGGTGGTCCTCCCGGGGTCTGCCGCGTCAGCGGCGGGCGCGGATCTGCTCGATCAGCTGCGGGACGACCTCGAACAGGTCGCCCACGATGCTGAAGTCGGCGATCTCGAAGATCTCGGCGTCCTCGTTCTTGTCCACGGCCACGATCGTCTTGGCGGTCTGCATGCCGGCGCGGTGCTGGATGGCGCCGGAGATGCCCAGGGCGATGTAGAGGTCCGGGGACACGATGACGCCGGTCTGACCGACCTGGCGCTCGGCCGGGGTGTAGCCGGCGTCCACGGCGGCACGGGAGGCGCCCACGGCGGCCCCGAGCTCGTCCGCCAGCTGCTCGACCACGGCGAAGCCCTCCTCGGAGCCCACGCCGCGGCCGCCGGAGACGACGACCTTCGCGCCGCGCAGTTCCGGGCGGGACGAGGTCTTCTGACGCGGCGAGACCTCACGGATCTCGGCGCCGGCGGACACCTGCGGCAGGGAGCCGGCGTCGATCGCGGTCACCTGCGGGGAGGCGACGGCCTCGGCGCGGGCGTCGATCGAGCCGCCGCGCACGGTGATGATGCGAGGCCCGCCCTCGCCGGTGGACTCGGACTGGATGTCGCCGCCGAAGACGGAGTGCTGGGCGATCACCTCGTCGTCCGCCCAGCGCAGGCCCACGGCGTCGGCGCAGACCGGGCCGCCCACACGGACGGATAGGCGGCCGGCGATCGCGCGGCACTCCGGGTTGTTCGGCAGCAGCACGGCCACCGGGTTCGTCTGGCCGATCACGGTGGCCAGCGCGCCCACGGCGGCCGAGCCCATGCGGGCGGCGGCGTCCTCGGTCTCGAGTGTGTGGACGGCGGTGGCGCCGAGCTCGCCGAGGCGGGGCGGGCGGGCGGCCTCGGCCCTGCCCC
>NZ_JBNFOB010000382.1:0-1283 GCF_057364565.1 Micrococcus sp. LASM2_SD2
CTCGCCGGACCCCGGCTGCAGCGCGTGGTCCACCGCCACCGCCCCGACGTGCAGGCCTTCGCCTCCCGCGTTCCGCGCAGGACGGCGGTGAGCACGGCGAGCGCGAGCGAGTCCGCCCCACCCGAGACGGCGAGCAGGACCATCGGAGGCGCGCCGAGAGCCTCCTTGAGCGCGGCCACGCCGCGGTGGACGGCGCCGGGCCAGCGGGTGCGCGGAGGCCACTGCCCCAGCGCCGGCAGTCCTGCCTCCATGCCGCTCACGCCTCGCGGCGGATACGCGCGACCCAGGTGTCCGGGGCGTGGATCTCAGGCTCGGTGGGCAGCAGGGCGGGGTCGTCCCAGACCACGTTGAACCCGTCCATGCCGAGCTCGGCCACGGCGGCGGACACGAACTTCTGCCCGTCCGCGTACTGGCGCATCTTGGCGTCCATGCCGATCAGCCGGCGCACGAACCTCTCCAGCGGAGAGCGCCGGTCCCCGCGGGCGTCGAACCGGCGGCGGATGGTCTTCACAGTCTCCACGACCTCGGCGTCCACGGCGTCCATGACCACGTTCGCGTGGCCCTCGAGCAGGGACATCACCGCGGTCAGGTGGGACATGCGCGCCCGGTCCTCGTCGTCCTGGAGGGCGCTGAGCAGGCCGGGGCGAGGGCCGTCGTCGTCCTTCCGGCCGGGCCGGGCGGAGGCGAGCGCGGTGCGGAGGCGTTCAGGCAGGGAGTCCGACTTGTCGAACATGGCGCCGGTGAGCTCGGTGATGCGCTGCTGGAGGTGGCC
This sequence comes from Micrococcus sp. LASM2_SD2, assembly GCF_057364565.1. Lineage (NCBI taxonomy): Bacteria > Bacillati > Actinomycetota > Actinomycetes > Micrococcales > Micrococcaceae > Micrococcus > Micrococcus sp. LASM2_SD2. The sequence continues at coordinate 773 of NZ_JBNFOB010000382.1, forward strand.
GGCCAGCCAGGGGGCGGCGGCGAACTGCACGCGGTGGGTCTGCTCGTGCAGGCACACCCACAGGCGGAAATCCTCCGGGACCACGTTGATCTCGGCGCGCACCTGCGCGACGTTCGGGGCCACCAGCATGAGGCGGCCACCGAAGCCGGACAGGGCGGCGAACGGGTCGTACTGGCCGAGCACCTTGGAACCGAGGAACGCGAGGAGGGCCCCGAGCTCGGCACCGGTGGCGGCGGTGGCGACCGGCGTGGTGGAGGTCGCATACTCCTGGGGCCGGGTGGCGGCGAGGTGGTCGAAGCTCGGGGACAGCAGGGCCTGGAAAGATTGGGTGTTGGCCTTCGCCCAGGTCGCACGGTCCACCACGAGCACCTGGGAGTCCCGCAGGTCCTGCGCGGCCTCGAGCCCGGTGAGGCGGTGCACGTGCGGCACGGACGCCTCGGCGGCGGCGCGCAGCCCCTCAGCTTCGGCCCTGGCCTGCCGCGCGGACATCCGCGGTCCCGGCGGGACGAGG
>NZ_JBNFOB010000383.1:0-1278 GCF_057364565.1 Micrococcus sp. LASM2_SD2
CGCCCCTCGGGGGCCGGGTCCCATCCGTTCGGGCCCTCCCGACGACGGCCGCACGCCTCCGATGCCCGCCGTCGCCACCTGCTGGGACGTGCTGTGGCCGCCACGCTCGCCGTGCTCACCGTGGCGGTGGCCGCCGTCCTCGTCTGGGGCTTCCGGCTCACCACGAACCCGCAGCCGGACGAGCCGGACCACGTCGACGCGCTGCTGGTGCTCTACACGGACCCGGCTGTCTACGACGCCGCACTGGACCTCGCCGGCCGCGGCGTCACGGACCGCCTGTTCGTCTCCGGGTACCTGCATCCGGACGGCTTCGAGAAGCTCTGCGGCGCACCGGCCGCGGCGGATCCGCGCCTGCAGGGCGTGACGGTCGAGTGCTTCTCCCCGGACCCGGTGACCACCCAGGGCGAGGTCGTCTACGCGGCCGGGCGCATGGAGGACCTCGGCCTGCGCAGCCTCGGCGTGCTCACCCACGGCCGGCACCTCGAGCGGTCCCGCATCCTGGCCGAGCGCTGCCTCTCCGGCCCGGACGACTCCGTGGCCATGTACCAGTACGACCAGGGCGCGGGCCTGCGGTCGAAGACCCAGCAGACCCTCTACGGCACGCTTGCGTTCCTCAAGGTGGCCGTCACCCCGGGATGCAGCCAGCACTCCGAGTGGCTGCAGCGGCCGGTGGACCGGCTGAAGCACGGTGCTGCCCTGCGGCCCGTGACGGGGGCGGCCCCCGAGGCCCGGTCCGCGGGGCGGCCCGCCGATCCGGCAGACTGGAGGCCCCGGGGCTCGTCCCCGGTGTCGTGGGGCGGAAGGACTGACGGATGATCGTGGGCATCGGCGTGGACGTGGTGGACGTCGCACGCTTTCAGAGGCAGCTGCAGCGGACCCCGCGGCTGCGCGAGCGGCTGTTCACCCCGGCCGAGCGTGACCTCCCCCTGACCTCCTTGGCCGCACGCTTCGCGGCCAAGGAGCGATCGCCAAGGCACTCGGCGCGCCGGCGGGCATGCAGTGGCAGCACTGCGAGGTCCCGCGCCCGGACCACGGCGACGGCCGCCCGCAGGTGCACCTGACCGGCACCGTCCAGGACTGTGCGGACCGACTCGGGGTGACCCACTGGCACCTGACCCTGAGCCATGACGGCCCGGTGGCCGTCGCCTACTGCATCGCGGAGGCCCGCCCATGACCGCCCTCGAGTCCTTCGCCGTCACCGGCGCCGCCGTGCGCGCGGCCGAGCGTCCGCTGCTGGAGGCCGGCCGCGGCGACGAGCTGATGCGCCGTGCGGCCTGG
>NZ_JBNFOB010000384.1:0-1276 GCF_057364565.1 Micrococcus sp. LASM2_SD2
GATTGGCGGCCCGGGTCCACGGTCGCCGTCCGCGACCAGCAGCGCGGCCACGCCCGCCACGTGCGGGGCGGCCATCGAGGTGCCCTGGTAGGCGGCGTAGTCCGGCGCCGGCCGGGGTGGTGGCACCGGAGTCCACGGTGGACACGATGTCCGCGCCCGGCGCGGTGACGTCCACGGCCGAGCCGTAGTTGGAGAAGGAGGCCTTGCTGCCCTGCTCGTCCGAGGCGGCCACGGAGATCACGTTGTCGCAGTTGGCCGGGCGGGAGTTGGCGGCCGGCTGGGACTCGTTGCCCGCGGCGACCACCACGGCGGTGCCGTTGGCCACGGCCTGGTCGATCGCGTTCTGGTAGGTCGAGCCGCAGGAGCCCGAGCCGCCCAGGGACATGTTGATCACATGCGGCCGCGGGGGTTCTCCGGGACGCCGGGCACGGAGCCGCCGGAGGACCAGACGATCGCGTCCGCGATGTCGGACAGCGAGCCGCCGCACTTGCCGAGCACGCGGACCGGCTGGACGGTGGTGTCCGGGGCGACGCCCACGACGCCCTCGGTGTTCGCCACGGCGCCGACGGTGCCGGCCACATGGGAGCCGTGCCAGGACGAGTCGGCGGCCCCCGGGATGCCGCACTCGCCGTAGGCGAACCAGTCGCCCTCGTCCTGCGGGTCTGCGTCCCGGCCGTCGCCGTCGCGTGCCGCCCCCGGATCCGAGATGAAGTCGTAGCCGCCGGAGACGTTGGCGCCCAGGTCCGGGTGGTCCACGATGCCGGTGTCCAGCACGGCCACGGTGGTGCCGGAGCCGGTGCCGGCGTCCCAGGCGGGCTCGACGTCCATGCCGTTGGCGCCGTGGAAGCCCCACTGCTCCGGGTACAGGGCGTCGGACGGGGTGAGCGCGTTGACGGTCATGACGGCGTCCGGCTCCACCGACTCCACCGAGGGGTCGGCGGCCAGCTGGAGCATGAACTCCTTCGAGGCGGACTGGTCCAGCTTCTGGGAGGCCTCCACCACGTGGGAGCCGGTGGCGGTCTCGCGCAGCTCCGTGACGGAGACGCCGGCGGCCTTGGCGGCCTTGCCCCAGGCGTGGGCGCGGCCCTGGGCGCTGGTGGCCGCGGAGGCGGTGTCCTTGTAGGTGACGATGAACCGGTCGTACCCGTCCGTGTTCGGGTCCTGGGCGGCCATGCCCTGGGCGATGAGGTCGGCGACGGGCGTGGAGATCGTGGGAGCCTGCCCGGCCGGCGCGGCGGTGTCCGCGGCGTGCGCAGGGGCAGCGGCGAGGGCGGTG
>NZ_JBNFOB010000385.1:0-1272 GCF_057364565.1 Micrococcus sp. LASM2_SD2
CGATGACCGAGCAGAGCCCGCGCGGGCGCGACGCGCTCCCGCAGAACCCCCGGCTGGACCACGGCCATGCGCACCCTGGACGCCGGCCTCGTGGTGGGCCCGCGCACCTTCACCCGCGAGGAGGCGGCCGAACGCCTGGGGGTGCCCGCCGAGTCCGCCCGCCGCATCTGGCAGTCCCTCGGCTTCTCCCATGTGCCGGAGGGGGAGAAGGTCTTCACGTCTGCGGACCTGGAGTCCTTCGAGGTCATCCTCTCCCTGATCCGCCGGGGCGTGCTCACCGAGGCCACGGCCGGCTCCCTGGCCCGCTCGATCGGCCAGATGACGGACCGGATGGTGGTCTGGCAGATCGAGGCCCTCGTGGAGGACCGGGTGGCCGCCGGCAAGTCCGACCCGGAGGCCCGGCGCGAGGTGGTGGACCTGCTCCCGGAGCTGATCACCCCGCTGGAGGAGGTCATGCAGACCGTCTACCGGCGCCAGCTCAACAACGCCGTCCAGCGCCTCACCGTCAACGTGGAGGCCGGGCTGGCCGCCTCCGAGCGCGGCCGGGACGGCTCCGAGGACGACGCCCCGCTGCCGCTGGCCCGCGCCGTCGGCTTCGCGGACATGGTCTCCTACACCTCCATGTCCCGCACCATGGACGAGCGGACCCTGGCCCGCATGGTCCAGCGCTTCGAGGCGAAGGCCGCGGAGATCATCACCGCCGAGGGCGGCTGGCTGGTCAAGACCATCGGGGACGAGGTCCTGTTCAACGCCGAGACCCCGGAGGTCGGCGCCCGCATCGCCCTGCACCTGGCCCGGGCGATGTCCGAGGACCCGGTGCTCCCCGCGGCCCGTGTGGCCCTGACCTGGGGCCGCGTGCTCTCCCGCCTCGGGGACATCTACGGGCCCACCGTGAACCTGGCCGCCCGGCTCACCGTGCTGGCGGACCCCGGCACCGTGCTGGTGGACTCCCTCACGGCGGCCGCCCTGGCCCAGGACGACCGCTTCGTGCTGGTCCCGCAGCCTCCGCAGATCGTGCGCGGGTTCGGCGAGATCCGCCCCTCCATGCTGCTGGCCGCCTCGGCCGACGCCCTGGACTTCGACCGATGAGGATGCATGACCGACACCACTGACACCAGGTCCCTGCCGCAGCCGCTCGTGGCGGCCCGCACGGACGTCGGCGCCGTCCGCGAGCTCAACGAGGACTCCTACGCCGTGCTCACCGAGCCGCTGCTGCTGGCCGCGGTGGCGGACGGCATGGGCGGGCACGCCGCCGGCGAGGTCGCCTCCGCC
>NZ_JBNFOB010000386.1:0-1271 GCF_057364565.1 Micrococcus sp. LASM2_SD2
GGGCGGTTTTCGGGGCGCCCCGGGCGGCGGCTTCGGCGGCTTCGGCGGCCAGCCCGGCTTCCGGCCAGCCGTCCCCCGTCCAAGGGGCGCGGACCGGACCGCCACCACGACCATCTCGTTCCGCGGCGCAATGCAGGGCACCACCGTGTCCCTGCGTGCGGCCGACGGCGAGACGATCGATGTGCGCATCCCGGCTGGCATCCGTGACGGTCAGAAGGTGCGGGCCCGCGGCAAGGGCTCCCACGGCACCGCCGGCCGCGGCGACCTGATGGTCACCGTGCAGGTGCGCGAGCACCCGTTCTTCCACCGCGACGGCGACGACCTGCGCATCACCGTGCCGGTCACCTTCGCGGAGGCGGCGCTCGGCGCCACCGTGGCCGTCCCCACCCTGGACGGGGAGGTCCGGGTGAAGGTCCCGGCCGGCTCGAGCTCGGGCAAGGTGCTGCGCCTGAAGGGCCGCGGCGTCCCGGCGAAGAAGAAGGCTGGGGACCTGTTCGTGGAGCTGCAGGTGGCCGTGCCCGAGCAGCTCTCGGACGAGGCGCGTGAGGCCGTCGAGGCCTACGCGAAGGCCACCGAGGGCACGGACGTGCGTGCCGACCTGGCCCGGAAGGCCTCCTGGTGACCGACGCACGAGGCGACGGCGCCCGGGACCGCACCGCGAGTGCGGCCCGGGCGGCCGCGCACCGTGGGGCGGACTGGACGGCCCCGGTGTTCGTGATCTCCGCCGCCGCCGAGATGTCGGACATGCATCCGCAGACGCTGCGCCAGTATGACCGCCTCGGCCTGGTGGTGCCGCAGCGGCAGGGAGGCCGTCAGCGCCGCTACTCGCGTGCGGACGTGGACCGGCTGCGCACCGTGCAGGCCCTGTCCCGCGAGGGGGTGTCCCTCGAGGGGATCCGCCGGATCGTGGACCTGCAGCGCGAGGTCGAGCAGCTGCAGGACACGGTGGCCGAGCTGGCCGGTCAGGTGGACCGCCTGCATCAGGGCTCGCGCCTGGCCCGCGTGTTCACCGTGGGCGCCGGCGGCGACGTCTCCGCCCGCTACGGCGACGGTGAGACCCGCGAGCGTGAGCGACGCACCGGACGCACCGCCGTGCCCGCTCCCACCACCGGGACCGTCCGGCAGCGCGGCGCCGTGGTCCGTGCGCTGCCCACCGGCTCCTCCCGCACCCGTCGGGTGCTCACCTGGACCCCGCCGCGGGACTGACCGTGTCCGAGGCCTCCCGTCTTCCCGACGACGGCGCCCCCGCCCCGGTCGCGTCCGTCCCCTCG
>NZ_JBNFOB010000387.1:0-1240 GCF_057364565.1 Micrococcus sp. LASM2_SD2
GGCGCGGCGCGGGGGCGGGCGCCCAGGCGCGCTCTCGCCGGCGGCGGGCGGAGACGGTCTCCTCGGCCATCGCGGCCTCGAAGCGCTCGATCTCCGGGACGTTCGTCAGGCGCCAGTAGACCTGCTGGAAGGCGTCCTGGAAGGTCACGTGCAGGTCCCCGGCGCCGGAGCCGCGGCGGCGGTGCTCCACGGCGGCGATGCTCAGCAGCGGCATGGAGCGCTCCCCGCCGCCGAGCGGGCCGGACTGCACGAGGCGGTCCGAGGTCAGCACCATGGTGCGGGTGGCCCAGCGCCACAGCGCGACGGTGCCCAGCAGCACCACCAGGCGGCGAGCGCCATGGCCGCCGTACGCAGCGGCACCACGTAGCGGTCCAGGGGCGAGATCAGGTCCGGCCGTTCGAGCCATCCCACCACGAAGGCCAGCGCCGCGGCGGTGAGGACCAGGACGGCGGCGGCGCCGAGCAGCTGCCGCGGGTGGGCGCGCGTGCGGATGACGACGTGCTCGTTCTCCTCGAGTCGCATCGTCCCTCCTTCACGTGTTCACGTCTGCATCGGCCGGCCCGCGGCGCCCTCGGTCAGTGCGCGCGGCGGACGTCACCGCGCAGGTGGACCACGTCCCCTGCGCTGATCTCGCGCACCGCCATCTTCTCATGTCCCCCCGTGGCGGATGCCACACGCAGCGTGCCCCCGGGGCCGAGGCCCACGGCCTCTCCCTCGAGCACCTCGCCGCCGGGCAGCTCCGCGCGCACCTGCCGTCCCAGCGTGGACAGGTGCTCCACGACGACGGCCACACTCCCGTGCGTCCCGTCCACCGGCCCGTCCGTGGCCGGCAGGGCGGCGGCCCACGCGTGGACCCGGTCCAGGACGGCGGCGTGGATCCGGCGGCGAGGTCCTGCGGGCGGGCAGCTTGGCGGCGGGCAGGAAGTCCGAGAGCGCGGCGGCCGTGTCCACCGGGGCGCCGCCGCGGTGGTCGATGTTCACCCCCATCCCGATGCCCACGCCCCCTCCGGGGGTGACGGCGGCGAGCACGCCGGAGAGCTTCCGCCCGTCCGCCACGAGGACGTCGTTGGGCCACTTCAGGTGCGCCGGCACGCCGAGGTCCCGCACCACGTCCACCACGGCGGACGCGGCCACGAGGGAGAGCCAGGAGAAGTGCGGCATCCCCACCGGCGGCCGCCAGGCCGCCGGGGTCAGGTGCACGGTGAGGGCGAGCGCCGTGCCGGGAGGCGCCGTCCAGGTG
>NZ_JBNFOB010000388.1:0-1235 GCF_057364565.1 Micrococcus sp. LASM2_SD2
GGGCGGCCATGTCCGCCACCGCACGGCGGGAGGCCACGCTGCTGCCGCGGACCAGGCGGTCGCAGGAGGCCGGGGCGTCGGCGGCGTTCACCACGAACGCGGTGCGCATCAGCTCGAGCTCCCGAGCGAACACCTGGTCCCAGCCGGCCTGCCAGTACGGGCGGCCGATGTAGGTGAAGGCGAAGGCGCGCTCGCCGTCCCGGGAGCACAGGGCCAGCGAGACCGAGCCGAAGCCCGCGCCGTCGTGGCCGACAAGGAACTCTCCGGCGTGCTCCGGGGAGGGGTCGGCCACCAGGAACAGTCCGTAGCCGTAGCCGGCGCGGGCCGCCGGACCGACCGGGGTGACCATCAGGTCCACGGTCTGCTGGGAGACGAGCTGCCCGCGCATCAGGGCCTGGTAGAAGCGCGTGACGTCCGCGGCGGTGGTGTTCACCGCGGCGGCGGAGGCGAAGATCGACTGGTCGATGGTCTCCAGCGCCTTGGCCTCGTGGGGGCGGACGGCGGCGTCCTGCATCTCGGCTCCGCGGACCAGGGTGCCGTCCTCGAGGCGGGTGCGGTGCATGCCCGCCGGACGGAAGACGCGGTCCCGGATGAGCTCGGGCATGCGACGCCCGGTGACGGCCTCGACCATCATCTCCAGCACCACGTAGCCGGTGTTGGAGTAGCCGTGGTCCGTGCCCGGCTCGAACCACCAGGAGTCCTGCTTCGCCAGCTTGACCAGCTCGCGCTGGCCGTAGTGGCGGGAGACGACGGCGGCGAGCTCGTCGAGGTCGAGCTCGAAGAGCGACTGGCCGCGCATGACCGTCCAGATGGCGTCCGGCATGCCGGAGGTGTGGTTCATGAGCATGGACAGCGTGACCCGGTCCTCGTACTCGGGCCACAGCGCCGGCAGGACCTCGCCGACGGTGGTGTCCAGGGACAGGGTGCCGCGCTCCACCTCCTGCATGGCCACGGTGGCGACCATGCCCTGGGCGAACTGGCGGCGGGTGGGGCGCATCGAGGCGTCCTTTCATGAGTGTGACATGGGTCACCCGAAGCGGGTGTGCTCACACTCTAGCCCGTGGGCCGCCCCCGGATCAGGCCTCGCTCCGCGCCCGGTGTGCCCGCCAGGCCGAGGCCACCATCTCCTCCAGGCGGTGGCGCATCGCCCAGTCCAGGTCCGCGGCGGCCGCGGAGCCGTCCGCGACGATCCGCGCCGGGTCGCCCGGGGCGCCGAGGGTGCACCTGGGGGGCCG
>NZ_JBNFOB010000389.1:0-1235 GCF_057364565.1 Micrococcus sp. LASM2_SD2
CGGGGGAGTCCGCCTCCGGCGGCGGGGGGTGCCGGCTCCGCACGCTCCGGCGGCCGCCGGGTGGGCGAGCTGGACGAGGAGATGGTCTACGAGTCCCGCGTGGGGGACGTGATCCTGCTCGGGGCCACGAGCTGGCGGATCGTGGACATCACCGCGGACCGGGTGCTGGTGCTCCCGGCCTACGGCGAGCCCGGGCGCCTGCCGTTCTGGCGCGGCGACGCCGCCGGCCGGCCCGCCGAACTGGGCGAGGCCGTGGGCGCCTTCCGCCGGGAGACGGACGCGGAGCCCGAGGCCGCCGCCGCGCGCCTGGCCGAGGCCGGCCTGGACGAGTGGGCGCAGGAGAACCTGCTGACCTACCTGCGCGAGCAGCGTGAGGCCACCGGGCAGCTGCCCACCGAGAAGACCCTGGTGGTGGAGCGGTTCACGGACGAGCTGGGCGACTGGCGGATCGTGCTGCACTCCCCCTTCGGCATGGCCGTCCACGCCCCGTGGGCGCTGGCGGTGGGCGCGCGCCTGCACCAGCGGTTCGGGATCGAGACGAGCTCCGGGGCCGCCATGGCCGCGGACGACGGGATCGTGCTGCGCCTGCCGTACATGGAAGCGGACCCGCCCGGCGCGGAGCTGTTCGAGTTCACCGCCGAGGAGCTGGAGGAGATCGTCACCGCGGAGGTGGGCGGCTCCGCCCTGTTCGCCGCCCGGTTCCGGGAGAACGCCGCCCGGTCCCTGCTGCTGCCGCGGCAGAACCCGGGGAAACGGACGCCGCTGTGGCAGCAGCGGCAGCGCTCGGCGCAGCTGCTGGACGTGGCCCGCAAGCACCCGGACTTCCCCGTAATCCTGGAGACCGTCCGCGAGGTGCTGCAGGACGTCTACGACCTGCCGGCCCTGAAGGACGTGGCCGGGCGCATCGCCAACCGCTCGGTGCGGATGGTGGAGGTCACGACGCCGAGCCCTTCCCCGTTCGCGCAGTCCCTGCTGTTCGGGTACGTGGCGCAGTTCATCTACGAGGGCGACTCTCCCCTGGCCGAGCGCCGGGCGGCCGCGCTCTCCCTGGACCCGGCGCTGCTGAACGAGCTGCTCGGCGCCGCCCAGCTGCGCGAGCTGTTGGACTCGGACGTGATCGACGCCGTGGAGCGGGATCTGCAGCGGCTCTCCCCGGACCGGCGTGTGCGCGGGCTGGAGGGCGTGGCGGACCTGCTGCGGCTAGTCGGCCCGCTCAGCCCGGCCGAGGCCGCGCG
>NZ_JBNFOB010000390.1:0-1234 GCF_057364565.1 Micrococcus sp. LASM2_SD2
CGCAGTCAGCCGCGGGGACCGAGCCGGAGGCGCCCGATGAGCGCGCCCGCCGTGTTCGCCGACCTGGCCGGCCAGGACGCCGTGGTGGAGCAGCTCACCCGCGCCGCCCAGCAGGACCGGCCCACCCACGCCTGGCTGTTCACCGGACCGCCCGGCTCCGGCCGGTCCACCGCCGCGCGCGCCTTCGCCGCCGCCCTGCAGTGCGAGGCCGAGTCACCGGAGGACCGCGGCTGCGGGCAGTGCCACGCCTGCACCACCGTCATGGGCGGCACCCACCCGGACGTCACGATCCTGGCCACCGAGAGCGTCAGCTACAAGATCGAGGACGTCCGTGACCTCGTGGAGGCGGCCCAGTCCCGCCCCGCCACGGGCCGCTGGCGCATTTTCCTGATGGAGGACGCGGACCGCATGACCGAGCGCGCCACCAACGTGCTCCTCAAGGCCATCGAGGAGCCCCCGGAGCGCGTGGTCTGGATGCTCTGCACCCCCTCCCCCGCGGACGTGCTGCCCACCATCCGCTCCCGGTGCCGTGCCGTCACCCTGCGCATCCCCTCCGTCCAGGACGTGGCGGACCTGCTCGTGCGGCGCGACCGGCTCGACGCCGAGACCGCGCTGATGACCGCGCGCATCTCCCAGTCGCACGTGGGCATGGCCCGTCGCCTCGCCCAGGACCCCGAGGCCCTCGCCCGCCGCGAGGAGATCCTCTCCCTGCCCCTGCGCAGCAGCGCCGTCTCCGACGCCATGAGCATGGCCGCCCACCTGGTGAAGGTCGCCAAGGACGAGGCCGAGTCCTCGGCCGAGGCCCGCAACGCCGACGAGCTGGCGACCCTGCGCCGCCAGCTCGGCATCGCCGAGGACGAGCAGGTCCCGGCCAAGCTGCGCCACCACGTCAAGCGGCTCGAGGAGGACCAGACCCGCCGACGCCGACGCAGCGTCCACGACTCCCTGGACCGGGCGATGATCGACCTGTTCGGCCTGTTCCGGGACGTGCTGGCCGTGCAGCTCGGCGCGGAGGGCGAGCTCATCAACGAGCACCGCCGTGCCGAGATCGCCTCCTACGCCCACGGTGCCGCCGGCGGCTCCGCCGAGGTGGTCGCCCGCATCGACGCCATCAACCTGGCCCGCGAGCGACTGGCCGGCAACGTCCCGGAGCAGCTGGCGGTCGAGGGACTGATGCTCGCACTGCTGCCCGCTCGGACGCGCACCCCGCGGCCGCGGCGCTGAGGACCCGGGG
>NZ_JBNFOB010000391.1:0-1222 GCF_057364565.1 Micrococcus sp. LASM2_SD2
CGACCCGGCGCGCGGTCGCGGCGGGCTCGCTGGTCGACCGGGTGCCGGCGCGTCGTCGGCGGGGGTGGACAGGCTGATCTCGGGCCCCAGGTCCGTCTCGGAGGGACGCAGGGAGGGCACCGCGGAGGCCACGGCCGCGACGACCGCAATCAGGGCGATGAGGACGGCGAGGCGACTCCGATGGCTCTCTTGGTGAACATGGCTCCATCCTCCGATGCCGTGATGAGGCCATGATGAGACCCCTCAGCCGGTCCGGGGACGAGGCTCCTCCCGGCCGTCCGCGTCCTCCTGCAGGCCGCGGATCCGTGCTCGGACGCGCTCGGCGGACGACTCGTCGCCGAGCCGCTCGTGGCACTGCTCCAGACCGGTCAGTGCCGCCAGCCGCACCAGGTGCGGGGCCTGCTCGTCGTCGGCGAGCAGGGAGAACAGGGTGACGCCGGTGTCCGGTGTCCCGTCCTCCGCGGCCACGTAGGCGGCGAAGAGCTCGGCCTGGCGGGCGCCGCCGGGGTCGTCCGCGTCCACGAAGAGGTCGGCGGCCTGCAGGGCCGTGGAGACCGCCTCGTCGCCGCGGCGCAGCGCCCACAGGGAGCGGGCCCTGGTGTCCAGGTAGTCGGCCTCCTGCCAGTGGGCGGCGGACTCCCGGACGAGCGTGAGCGCCTCGTCGAGCAGGGCCAGGCCGGCGGGGTCGCCGAGCTCGCACGTGACGTAGCCGAGCGAGTGCAGGGCGATGGGGAGCACTGTGGGGTCCTGCCCCTGCACCCGGCGGGCCAGGCGCACCGCGCGTTCGAACATGGCCTGGGCGCGGGGGCGCCGTGTCTCGTCCTGCCGGTTCAGCAGCGCGCCGGCGGCCAGCAGGGTCCGGGCCGCGTCGTCGGACCGGTCGCAGCCCTCGAACAGGTCCGCGGCCCGTTCCCAGGCCGTGAGGGCCGGCTCGGTCTCGCCCAGCTCGTGGCGGGCGTGGCCGAGGTCGACGAGGGCGCGGGCCTCGTCCGCCTCGGAGCCCGCCGTGCGTGCCCGCCGCACCACCGGCTCGAGCACGTCCACCGCCTCCACGGCCTTCCCGTGCATGATCAGCTGGTGCCCCCACCAGTAGGTGAGTGTCGCCGCCTCGGGAGCCTCGGCCTTCTCCGCGTTCACCGAGGCGATCTGCCAGGCCAGCAGCGCCGCCCCGGTCCGGGACGGGCGGCGGCCCCCGAGCACCCCGGGCCACCAGGGGCGGGCG
>NZ_JBNFOB010000392.1:0-1220 GCF_057364565.1 Micrococcus sp. LASM2_SD2
CGGCGACGAGCCCGCGGATCGCCTCGGCGCTCGAGCTCACCCGACCTCTGGAGCTCGCCGAGCGCGAGGCGGGCACGCTCTCCGGCGGGCAGCGGCAGCGGGCGTGCTCGCCCTCGTGCTCGCCCAGCAGACCCCGGTGGTGCTCCTCGACGAGCCCACGAGCTACCTCGACCTCAGCCACCAGGTGGAGGTGCTCGACCTGGTGCGCGCGCTCCCGGACCCGCGCGGCGGGGGCCGGGCGACCGTCGTCGCGGTGCTGCACGAGCTGAACCTGGCGGCGCGCAGCGCGGACCACATCGTGGCGATGGCCGCGGGCCGGGTGGTGGCGCAGGGCACGCCGGGCGAGGTGATCGTGCCGGAGGTGCTGGCCGAGGTGTTCGGCCTGGACGCGGACGTGGTGGCCGACCCGCTGCTGGGCCACCCCGTGGTGCTGCCGCGCGGGAACGGGGACCGCCGATGAGCGCCGACGGCATGATCGTGGCGCACACGCGTGTGGTGTCCGTGGAGCAGCCGTGCCGCGGGTTCCGGCGGATCGTGCTGGCGGGCCCGGACCTGGAGGCCGCCAGCGGGGACCTGCTGGGACTGCTGCCGCCCGGCGTCGCCGACCTGCACGCCCTGTACCGGGGGCGCGCGGCCGCGCCGTGACGCCTATGTGAAGCTGCTGATCCCCCCGCCGGGCGGGACGTCGGCGGACCCGGACCTGTCCGCCGGGTTCCGCGCCGGGTTCCTGGCCATCCCCGAGGAGGAGCGCGGCTGGATGCGCACGTACACGGTGCGCTCGGCCGGGCTCGTGCGGCTCGACGGGCGGCACGTGCCCTCGCTGACCGTGGACGTGGTGCTGCACGGCGACCCGGACGACCCCGCCGACCCGCATCAGGGGCCGGGCCTGCGCTGGGCGCGCGCCGTCCAGGCGGGGGACGCGGTGAACGTGCTGGTGCCCTCGGCGGAAGCGCCGGCGTGGTCCGGCTGGCGGCAGACGGGGGCGCACCGTGTGCTGGCCGTGGGCGACGAGACCGCCGTCCCCGCCCTGGTGTCCGTGGCGGAGGAGCTCGCGGACCCGTTCGGCGGGTTCGACGGCGAGGCGGACCTCGTGCTCGAGCTGCCCCATGACGGGCAGGCCGCCGACCTCATCGCCGAGCGGCTGGCCGTCCCCGAGCCGTGGGACTGGCGGGCGGTGACGGAACTGGCGGACCGGGGCCGCGTGCGCCTGCACGTGGGCC
>NZ_JBNFOB010000393.1:0-1212 GCF_057364565.1 Micrococcus sp. LASM2_SD2
GGCCGCCTGGGACGATCCGGACGCGGACTGGGCCGGCGCCGTGGAAGCGGCCGCCGAGGACCCCGCCTCCGCCGATCGGCTCGCCGCGGCCCTGCTCACCGAGCCGGCCGAGTACGGGGAGCTCTGGGAGCAGGCGATCGAACGCACGATCGCCGGGCGTCCTCAGTAGGCCGCGTCCTCCACACGGGCGGCCGCGAGCTCCTCCTCGGTCGGCCGGCGCAGCAGCTCGAGGCGCTCGCCGTCCGGGGCCCAGTCGATCAGCCCGGCCGCGGCGAACCGGCGCAGCCAGCCGTCCATGGGCCACAGCCCGTGCACCTGCCGGAAGCGGCGGGCGTTGACCAGGATGTCCTCCAGGTGGTTCAGCGGCGGGCGATGCACGCCGTGGTGCTGGTGGAACACCTCGGCCGGGTGGAACCGCAGGCCCAGCCCGGCGTCCCGTGCGCGGAAGGCGAGATCGGTGTCCTCGGCGCCGTAGCCGGCGTAGCCCTCGTCCAGCCCGTCGATCGCCCGCAGCACGCTACGGCGCACCGCCAGCACGAGGGTCCACACCATGTGCCAGTCCTCGCAGTCCCCGTCCGGCAGGCCTGCCCGGGCCTCGTGGGTCACGGACGCCGCCCGCAGCGCCTCGTCCGCCGGCAGGGCTCCTGCCTCCGCTGCCGCAGCCTCCTTCGCCGCCGTGGCCGCCTCCGCCCCTTCCGTCGCCCCGTCCGCGGGCCGCGTCTGTTCCGGCCCCGCCTCGGCCAGGCCCGTCCGCTCCCGCCAGTCCGGCAGCAGGTACCGGGGCGTGCCCATGACCATGGCGTGCGGGTGCGCGGCCACGTCCGCCGCCAGGCGTTCCACGGTGTCCTGCGCGGGGATGCAGTCCACGTCCAGGAAGACCAGGACCTCGGCAGTGGCGAGTTCGGCGGCGCGGTTGCGGGGCGGCCGCCAGCGGCAGGTGCCCGGCGCCGGCCACGTGGCCCACGGTGACGGTCAGGTCGGTGGCCGGGACCTGCCCGTCCGGCTGGTCCATGAAGACCACCACCACCTCGTCCGGACGTCGCGACTGCCGCTGCAGCCCCTGCAGCACCCGGGCCAGGTGGGCGTCTCGGTTCCCGGTGATCACCAGGACGGCCACACGCTCCTCGGCCCGGTGCGCCGCGTTCTCCACGGCCCGCGCACACGCGGCGGCATGGGCGGCGGCCACCTGGGCGCGCTGTTCGCGGCGCCACT
>NZ_JBNFOB010000394.1:0-1201 GCF_057364565.1 Micrococcus sp. LASM2_SD2
CGCTGCGTGCCGCCGGGGCGGCCACCGCCGTCCTCGGCCTCTGCGTGCTGCTGGCGGACGCGCTGCCGCGGTCCCGGTGGCGCCTCACCGTCCTGCTCGAGGCGGTCGGGCGGATCCCCCTGACGCTCTACGCGGGCCACCTGGTGGTGCTCGCCGTGCTGGACGACACCGTCCTGCACAGCTCCTCGGGTGCCTGTGAACGGTCCGGCTGGTGCTGGGACGGCACCACGGCGGTGCTGGTCGCATGGGCCGGATGCCTCGTCGTGGCGCTGGGGTTCCGGCACTTCCGGAGCCGGGGACCGCTCGAGGCGGGCCTGCAGGCAGCGGTGGGTGCCGTCGTCGGGAAGCAGGAGGCGGGCCTGCGCTGAGGCGGGCGCGCACGTTGAGGCGACCCGGACACGACGACGCCCCACCCCGGACGGACCGAGGCGGGGCGCTCAGCGAGCCGATCAGCCGCGGGCGGCGCGGGCGTCCTCGGTGAAGAGGCGGCCGGCGGTGTGGATGGCTCCGCGGGCCCGGCGGCGGTCACCGGAGGCGTCGTAGGCCAGGCCCAGGCGGTACCAGGCGCGCCAGGACTGCGGGGCCGCCTCGGCCTCGATGCGGTAGGTCTCGAACTGCGCGTCCGCGGCGGCGCGGTCGATGCGGCCGCCGGGCGAGCGCGGCAGGTCGTCCGCGGGGAGATTGCCCTCGGCGGCCAGGATCGCGGCCATACGCTCGGAGAGCAGGCCGAAGCGCAGCTCGCGCCACAGGGTCCACATCCCGACCGCCACCACGGCCAGCACCGCGACGCCGATGGCCTTCGCCACCGGCTGCGGCGCCAGGATGAACCCCACCGCCGAATACACGGCGATCACCGCGAAGAACAGCAGCAGCAGGGTCAGCGCGGCCACGCCCACCTTGGTCAGCCAAGGACGCTGCGGGCGGGGCTGGCCGCCGGTGCGGGACGGGGTCGTGCGGGCGGCGTCGTCGGCGGGGTCGTGCGGGGTGCGCGGGTCAGTCAAGGTCGAGGTATCCGTCCAGTCCGTAGGTCAGGCCCGGGTGGGAGGCCACCTGGCGCAGGCCCAGCAGCACGCCGGGCATGTAGGCGCCGCGGTCGAAGGCGTCGTGGCGGACGGTCAGCTGCTCGCCGGGACCTCCCATGAGCACCTCCTGGTGCGCCTCCAGGCCGCGCAGGCGCACCGCGTGCACGCGCACGCCGTCC
>NZ_JBNFOB010000395.1:0-1191 GCF_057364565.1 Micrococcus sp. LASM2_SD2
CGATGGGGGTCAATCGACCCAGACGTGCCTGTCGACGGCGGCGGTGATACTTGCGTTCGATCCAGGTGACGATCGCGATCCGGAGCTCGTCGCGGGTCCGCCACCGCTTCCGGTCCAGGACGTTCTTCTGGAGCAGTGCGAAGAAGGACTCCATCGCCGCATTGTCGCCGGCGGCGCCGACCTTTCCCATTGAGCCGATGAGGTGGTGACGGTTCAGCGCGTGCACGAACTTCCGCGACCGGAACTGCGATCCTCGGTCCGAATGCACGATGCAGCCAGCGACGTCACCGCGGCGGGAAGTGGCGTTGTCCAGGGCGTTCACCGCCAGTCGCGCCTTCATTCGGTCGCTGATCGAGTAGCCGACGATCCGGCCTGAGAACACGTCCTTGATGGCGCAGAGGTAGAGCTTGCCCTCGCTGGTCCAGTGCTCGGTGATGTCGGTCAGCCACAGTTCGTTGACGTCATCGGCGGAGAAGTCCCGCTTCACGAGATCATCGTGGACCGGTGGCCCGGGGCGCTTCCCGTTCTTGCCGCGCTTCTTCCCGAACACGGACCACCACTGGTTGTCCCGGCAGATCCTCCATGCCGTGCGCTCACACATCACCTCACCGGCCTCTGCGGCTTCGCCGACCAGGAACCGGTACCCGTACTCGGGGTCGTCGACGTGGGCGTCCAGCAGCGCGTTGGCGCGGTATGCCTCGATCAGCTCGGCCTGGGTGACCTGCTGTTTCCGCCAGCGGTAGTAGGGCTGACGGGAGAGCTTGAGGACCCGCAGGGACACCGCGACGGGGATGCCGTCGGCGGCGAGCTCGCTCACGAGCGGGTAGAACCTTTTCCCGGCAGGTTCGCCTGGGAGAGGTAGGCGGCGGCGCGGCGGAGGACCTCGTTCTCCTGCTGGAGCAGCCGGATCTGTTTACGCGCCTCACGCAGCTCGGCCGATTCCTCCCGGCTCTTGCCGGGGCGGTTGCCGTCGTCGATGTCGGCTTGGCGAATCCACTTATGGAGCGTCATTTCGTGGACGCCGAAGTCCTTCGCGATCTGCGCGATGGTGATGCCGTCCTCACGGGACCGGGCCACGCGCACGACGTCTTCGCGGAACTCCTGGGGGTAGGGAGCGGGCATGGTGCACATCCTTCCAGGCCGCCCTGCGGGCAAGCCAGATCAGATGTCACCTATCCATGCGGCAGTCCC
>NZ_JBNFOB010000396.1:0-1177 GCF_057364565.1 Micrococcus sp. LASM2_SD2
CGACGTCGACGACACCGGCCCGCTGCGCCGTGCCGGGCGGACGACCAGGAAGGACCACGTCTCCCATGAACTCCCGCAAGCCGCGAGGCTCCGGACGAACCCCCGCCGTCGGCAAGCGCGGCGGCCCGTTCCAGGAGCGTGACTTCCAGCGTCAGATCGGCGCCCGCAAGGGCGCCGGCCGGAAGGGCGGACCCCGCCACCGCGACGAGCCGGCCCCGGACTTCTACGACGAGGACGGCCGCACCCGCCGCACCCGCCGCGGCAAGGGCGCCGGAGCCGCCCGTGCCCGCGAGAAGAACCTCGGCCGCATCCACCACGAGGACGGCGAACGCCTGCAGAAGGTCATGGCCGCCGCCGGCGTGGCCTCCCGCCGCGTCTGCGAGGACCTCATCTCCGAGGGCCGCGTGGAGGTGGACGGCGTGGTCGTCACCGAGCCCGGCGTCCGCGTGGACCCCAAGACGTCGGTGATCCGCGTGGACGGCATCTCCGTGCAGACCGACGTGGCCAAGCAGTACCTCGTCTTCAACAAGCCGCGCGGCGTCATCTCCACCATGGTGGACCCGGACGGGCGCCCCTCGATCGCCACCTACCTCAAGTCCGGCCAGGAGCACCTGTTCCACGTCGGCCGCCTGGACAACGAGACCGAGGGCCTGCTCGTCCTCACCAACGACGGCGAGCTCGCCAACCGCCTCCTCCACCCCTCCTACGAGGTCCCGAAGACCTACCTGGTCCAGGTGAAGGGCCCGCTGCCCAAGGGCGTGTCCAACCAGCTCAAGGCCGGTGTCGAGCTCGAGGACGGCCCCGCCAAGGTGGACTCCTTCAAGCTCGTGGACTCCACCCCCGGGCACGTGCTCGTGGAGGTCGTCCTGCACTCCGGCAAGAACCGCATCGTGCGCCGCATGTTCGACGCCGTCGGCCACCCGGTCGAGCGCCTCGTGCGTGTCAAGATCGGCCCGATCCTCCTCGGCGACCAGAAGCAGGGCTCCGTGCGCGTCATGAACGCCCAGGAGCTCGGCCACCTGAAGGCGATGGTGGGCCTGTGAGCACCACCGGCCCCGCGGCGCTGCCGCAGCCGGTGCTGGTGCGCGGCACCGGCCTGCTCGGCACCTCCATCGGCCTCGCCCTGCGCGGACGCGGCGTCGAGGTGCTCCCTGCACGACCCCGTCCCCGTTCCGCG
>NZ_JBNFOB010000397.1:0-1167 GCF_057364565.1 Micrococcus sp. LASM2_SD2
CGGAGACGGGGACGCGAGGTCCGACGGGGACGGCGACGGGTTCCGACGGGGACGGCGAGGGGGCCGGCGGCAGACGCGCTCGGCGAGGGCGGGGCCGACGGTGAGGGGGCCGGGGTCGTCGCCCCCGACGCCGACGGCGAGGCGGAGACCGTCGTCGTGACGGAGGAGCCCGACGTGGACGGGACAGGAGAGGGCGTCATGTCCGGGGACGGGGCGACGGTGGCGTCCCTGCCCGGCGTGGGCGCCGCGGAGTCGGTGCGATCGGCACCGCATCCGGACAGGACGAGGGCCCCGAGCAGTGCGGCGGCGGCGAACCGGTGGCATGGACGACGACGGACGGACACGAGGCTCCCTCCCTGACGGCTCGGCGGACGGCACATCGGCCGGCCGCGCTGGACGGACAGGCGATCCGCCCCCACCGTGACCTCGGGCACAGTGTGAGCACAGCTGGATCATCCAAGGGGAACAGCTTACGTCCGTGGCGGCCGTCGTACCGGCACACGTCCGGGGTCACGCCGGGATCGATGCCGCATCGTGACCCGCGGGGACGGTCTCGGCCCCGCAGGGCCTGCGCCGACGCCTTCGCCGGGGATCAGGCCGATGCGGGGATCGTCGCCGCCTCCAGGGTGCCGGTCGGGGACGGGCTCGCCGACTCGGACGGCGCGGCGGACGTGGTGGGGGAACCCGACGCGGTGGGCGTGGCCGAGGCTGTGGGGGTGGCCGTAGGGGTGCCAGAGGCTGTGGGGGTGGCCGAGTCCGACGGTGTCGGGTCGGGGGACTCGGTGGGCTCCGGGGACTGCGAGGGCTCGTCCGACCCGCTGGGGGACGGTCTGGGGGACTCGGTGGGCTCCGGGGACTGCGAGGGCTCGTCCGACCCGCTGGGGGACGGGGCCGGCGACTCCGAGGGCCGCTCCGAACGGCTCGGCGACGGGCGCGAGGACCGGCTGGGCTCCGGCGACTCCGACTCGCCGGAAGAGGCGGACGAGGAGGGCGTGGTCCCGCGCGACGAGGACGAGGCGGACGAGGAGGGTGCCTGGGACGAGGACGGGGCCTCGGAGGTGGACGGTGCCGCGGAGGTGGAGGGCGCCCGGGACGAGGACGGCGCCGAGGTCGAAGGCGCGGCAGAGGTGGACGGCGCCGCCGACTGAGCGGGCCGCAGCTCCAGCG
>NZ_JBNFOB010000398.1:0-1155 GCF_057364565.1 Micrococcus sp. LASM2_SD2
GGGCGCGGGGCCGGTGGCCGGGGAGAAGACGGGCGGGACCTGGACGGAGGACTCCCCGAGGGGTCTGGTGCATGAGCGTCTGCGGCGCGGTGGGATCGGCGACCGGCGCCCCCCGGCGGGGTGGCCGGCGTCGGTCGGCCCCGGCGTGTCGAGGACGGGGTCGGGGAAGTGCTCGCCCAGGAGGTCGCCCTCGGGGTAGTGCCCGCCCGGGAGGTGGTCCGCTCCGTCGTGCTCCTGCGCGAAGGGCGCCGCCGCGAAGGCGGGGTCGGCGAGCGCGTCGAGGACGTTCGCGTCCGGATCCGGCACGGTCTGCGGGGCGGGCACCAGGCCGCCACCCCTCGGACGGCGCAGAGCACGGAGGTGGTCACGGGCTCGGACAGGGGCGGCTGGGTGAGCGGCGAGTCCGCGGCCGGCTCGGTGGGCCTGGCCACCATGCCGGTCTCCGCCGGGTCCTCCACGGGCTGCAGGGCGGCGTCCGGGACGGCCGGGGCCTCCGTGGCGGCGGGGTCATGCCCGGCGCGGGCGGGGCGGATGACGGGGATCGCCGAGACCTCCACCGGCACCTCCGGGATACGGGGATCGAACGACTCCGGGTGCGGATCCTGCGCCACCGTGACCTCCTGCCTGTGCCGTGCCCTGCCGCTCCTCGCGGTCCAGTACATCACGCACGGCGGGCACCGCGGCCCGCCCAGAACGAAGCGAGGCCCTCCGTGGACGGAGGGCCTCGCGGCGGTGGATCTTACTGGACTCGAACCAGCGACCTCTCGCGTGTGAAGCGAACGCTCTAACCAACTGAGCTAAAGATCCATGAAGTGTCCCCCGCACAGGCGGGGCAACTCGCAGAAATATACACGATGTCCCCGCGCCGGTCCAAACCGGGACCCGGTCCTGCGGCGCGGGCACGGAGCGGGGGCGGAGACCCGCAGGTCCCCGCCCCCCGTCCCGTCGCGCCGAGGGGGTTCGCTCCTGTGCCCTGCGCCCGGTGACCGTGGCGCGCGGGCCGCCGGGCGCGTCCGGTCACTCGGTGCGGCCAGCGGACGGCACCCGAGGCGCCCAGGGGCGGCCGCGGCGTCCACGAGACCCGCGCCGCGGCCCTCGGCGCAGGTGCCCGGCAGGGTCCGCGCGGTGTCCTTGAGCCGCCTGCTCGATTGCGGC
>NZ_JBNFOB010000399.1:0-1135 GCF_057364565.1 Micrococcus sp. LASM2_SD2
GGCGGGGGCCGTCGCAGAGACCGGGCGTCCGCCGCCCCTGGGGCGTCAGTCCTCGACGGCGGCGAGGCCGGCCGGGTCCAGCACGGCGACCGAGTTGCGGGCGCCCAGCTCGATCAGCCCGTCGTCGGCCAACCCGCGCAGCCTCCGGGAGACGGTCTCCGGGGTGGTGCCGAGAGAGGACGCCAGGTCCTTCTTGGACATCGGCAGCCGCGCCGCACGGCCCACCGGCAGCACGTCCATAAGGTACTCGGCCAGCCGGCGGCGCACCGACTGGGAGGTGATCCCGGTGACCTGGGACTCCACCTCGTCCAGTCGGGTGGCCAGGGTGGTGAGCATGGCCCGGGAGACCTCCGGGTGGGCGGCGAGCAGCTCCTCCATGTGGGCCCGCGGCAGCGAGCACACCACGGAGTCCTCGGCGGCGCGCACCGTGAGGGTGGCCGGCAGGGAGGAGAGCAGCGAGTACTCCCCGGTGAACTCCCCGGGACGCAGCACCCGCAGCAGCTGCTCACGGCCGCCGTCCGTCAGCCGGGTGGCCTTCAGCCGGCCGGCGTGGAGGACCTGCAGGCCGGGACGGTCCCCGGGCCCGTAGACCGTCTCCCCGCGGTCCACGCGCCGGGTGACCACCCGCTCGGCGATCCGGTAGCGGCCCTCCTCTGCGACGTCACGGAACAGCGGGACCCCGGAGACGCACGCGAAGCGGTGCTCCAGGTCGATGAACGGCGCGGGGCGGGGATCGTCAGACATCGCGGCCCATGATGTCAGCCGGCCAGGGCCCGCTCGAACTCGGCGAGGAGCGCGTCGCCGAAGAGGACGAAGCGGACGTCCTGCACCGAGGTGTCCGGGTGCTCCGCGAACCAGCCGCGCACGGCGCGGACGGCGATGTCCGCCACCGCCTCGGCGGGCCAGGCGTAGACGCCGGCGGAGACCGCCGGGAAGGCCACGGACCGTGCCCCGAGCTCGGCGGACACGTCCAGGGAGCGGGTGAAGCAGGAGGCCAGCAGGCCCGGATCGGTCTCACCGCGGGCCGCGTTCGGACCGACGGCGTGCACCACCCAGCGGGCGGGCAGGTCTCCGGCCTCGGTGGCCACGGCCTCGCCGACGGGCAGGCCGTCGGGCCACCGCTCGGCGCGCACGG
>NZ_JBNFOB010000400.1:0-1087 GCF_057364565.1 Micrococcus sp. LASM2_SD2
CCGGCGAGCCGCCCGGGGACCGCCCGTGCAGGCGGGCGGAGGTGGGCCACGCGGACCCGGTCCGTGGCCACCACCGGCGCCCCCTGGGCGCGTACGGCCTCGACCAGCCGGACGTCCTCATGCTCGGTCAGGTGCGGGAATCCGCCGGCCGCCTCGTACCGCGCCCAGGTCAGGCCCATGCTCGCCCCATGCACGTGCGGATGTCCCTCGCGATGCTCGTACCCGGCCGCCCACACCTGGCGCAGCGCGGGGTCGGCGTCCACGAGGTCCACGGTCCCGAGCACCAGCGCGCCCTCTGCGTCCGCCACGGCCACGCCGGTGCCGAGCACCGCCTGCCCCGTCAGCCACCCGACGGGCACGCGGGTGTCCGCGTCCGTGGAGGCGACCCAGAGGCGTTCACCCGGCATGTCCGGGAACAGGTCCCGCCCGTGCCGGGCGCCGAGATCGCGGGCCGTCCCACGCTCGAGGCCCCCGGCGTGGTGGGGCCCAGCTCCAGCACGTGGAACCGCGGGTCCTCCTCCGCCTTCGCCGGGCGATCTCCACCGTCCGGTCCGCGCACCGGTCCGCCACCACGACGACGGCCGCGGACCCCTGCGTGTGCTGCTCCTCCCAGCGGTCCACCGCGGAGGTGAGCGCGTCCAGGCAGTCCGGCAGGTCCGCCTCCTCGTCCTTGGCGGGCACCACCACCACGGCATGGTCCGCGATGTGGGCCCGGGTCAGCAGCGCAAGCCGGACGTCCGCCTCGAGGTGCTCGGCCACCACCTGCCAGCGGGGGTCGGACGCGAGGCGGGCGTGGACGTCGTCCCCGTCCAGGGGCCACCCCTGCACCGGCTGGCGCCAGTGGCAGGCGAGCAGCTCGCCGTCCAGGGCGAGGTCCCGGTCGATGTACTCGACCAGGTCGTCCAGCTCGTCCGGCTGCAGGAAGTAGCCGATCTCGGAGACGACCGCCAGGTCGATGCCCGCGCGAAGTTCCGTGGCGGAGGTGGGGCGGGCCCGTCGTCGTGCGCTGCGGCGCCCACGTCCTGGGGCCACTGCCCCGGGCAGGACGGCGCGGAGCAGCCTGGGCGTGCGGCAGGTCGGCGAGCCG
>NZ_JBNFOB010000401.1:0-1086 GCF_057364565.1 Micrococcus sp. LASM2_SD2
GCGGCGCGCACTGGGCAGCGCGGTCGGAGGTGCGGCAGGGGCGCCCACCGACCGGTGGACGCCCCTGCTCACGCCGGTCGTCGCGACCGGGACACGGAGGTGTCAGCCCTCGTCCGGGCCGCCCGGGGCGGAGGCGATCTCGTCCTGGGCGGGGGCCTCGACCTTCTCCACGGCACCCCAGTCGCCGAACTCGAGCGCGGAGACCTCACCGGACTCGGCGTCCTTCAGCTCGAGGGCCACCAGGCGGCCGTCCTCATCCACGAGGAACGCCTGCAGCGCGGACATGTCCAGCTCGTTCAGGGCGGAGTCGGCCGCACCCTGCCCGGCGTCCGAATCCCCCGCCTGGTTCTCGGCGGCGGCGTCCGCCACCTCCTGTGGGACGGCGTAGCGGTAGACCGTGCGCCCGTCGCGGTCGACCTCCTGGCGCTCGGAGTCGGCGTCGTCGAGGGCACCCTCCCCGGGCAGGCCCGCCAGGAGGTCGTCACGCACCGAGCCCATCATCCCGCGCTCCTGCTCGGGGATGTCCTGCTCGATCCACGTGTCCCCCAGGCCCAGCATGGCCATCGCCTGCTCGTCCATCTGCTCGCCGGAGAGGTCCATCCTCATGTAGCCCTTGGCGCCCACCTCGCGGACGACCATGGTCATGTCCATCTCCCCGCCGGTCATCTCCATGGTCATCTCGGCGTTGGGCTCGGTGGTGAAGCCGGCCAGGTCGAAGGTGCCGGCGGTCGGGGCGCCCTCCGCATCCTCTCCGGCGGCGTCCTCCGGCATCTCGCTGGTGATGCGGAACGACTCGGCCTGTTCCAGGTGGGCCCGGGCGTCGTCCCAGGCGTCTCCGGCGGTCGGATCGCCGCCGCAGGCCGAGAGCGTCAACGCCGCAGCGGCCGCCAGCGAGGTCAGCCCGACCGCGCGCAGGGGTCGGCGGCCTCCGGTGGTGGTCGACACGGTCATGGGCGCTGCGTCCTTCCCTCGGTCCGTGACGGACGTCCCCGTCGCACGGCCCCGCCGGCCCGGGTGGTCCAGGGGGTCTGGTCGGTCGCCTCCAGCCTATCCGCCGCCGAGGTCCCCGCCCGGGGCACGCGGAGG
>NZ_JBNFOB010000402.1:0-1078 GCF_057364565.1 Micrococcus sp. LASM2_SD2
CGCCGAGCGAGGAGCCCCACGCGGGCGGTGCGGGCCCCGGGGTATGCGCCTGCCTGTGCGGTGCGCCGTCCTCCCCGCGGAGAGCAGGCCGCGCACGGGCGCGAAGGTGTCGTTGCCGACCTTCCCGGACCAGACGAGCTGCCACAGCGCCTCGAGGATCTCGGGGCCGCGGGCCTCCGGATGCGTCGCGCGGACGCGTTCGACGAGCGGCCCGAAGAACCAGGCGCCGCCGCCGGAGAGGACCTCCAGCACGGCGGCCTGCAGCCCGGTGGGAGCCTGCGCCCCGGCCGGATCCGCGCCCGCAGGAGTGCTGCCGTCCCCCGGCCTCCCCGCCGCCCTCCTCGGGTTCGGGCAGGCGCAGGGTGAGGTCGGCGGCATCGGCGGGGTGCAGGGCGATCCAGCCGTCGTTGCCGGTGCCGGCGGCCGCGCCGGACCAGACGTACTCGCCGGTGGAGAGCAGTTCGTCCAGCATCCCGGGCGCATAGTCCCGGACGCGGGCCGGCAGCACGTGGGACTCCCAGGCGCTGGCGGGCAGGGGCATGCCGGCCAGCTGGTCCAGCACGGCGGCCACCCCGTCCAGGCCCTCGAGGGTGGCCGTCCCCGTCCTGCCCGGGCGGGGCCGCAGATGCTGCCAGTCCGCGAGAAACCGGGCGTAGGCGGCCTGGTCCACGGGCTCCACCTCGGCCCGCAGTGCGGCCAGGCAACGGCGTCGGATGCGGCGCAGCACCTCGGCGTCGCACCACTCGGCGTCCACGCCAGTGCCCGAGCCGGACCCGTCCGGGCGGAAGGCGCCCTGGGCCACGCGGCGCTCCGAGGCCAGCCGTTCCAGCACCGTCATCACCACGGCGGTCCCCAGGCCCAGGGTGAAGCCGGCCTCCGCGGCCGTGAACGGGCCGTGGGTGCGGGCATAGCGGGAGACCAGGTCCCCGAGCGGGTCCTCCACCGGGTCCAGGAACGCCACCGGCACGCCCATCGGCAGGGGCACGCCCAGGGCGTCGCGCAGGCGGGCGGCGTCCTCCACCGCAGGCGAAGCCGCTCCACCCCGCCCTGCCGGAACCGGAAGGCAGGCCGGCCCGGG
>NZ_JBNFOB010000403.1:0-1075 GCF_057364565.1 Micrococcus sp. LASM2_SD2
CACGTCCGGCGGGCGCAGGAGGCGGCGCCGCGCTGACGGGCGAGCACATCGCGGCGGGCGCAGGCACGCTGACGGCCGCCGGTCTCAGACGCCACGAGCCCCGTCGCCGATTGCATCGGTGACGGGGCCTCGTGGTGTGGAGCCCCCTGCCGGATTCGAACCGGCGACCTGCTCTTTACGAGGGAGCTGCTCTGGCCAACTGAGCTAAGGAGGCACGCGGCCGTACGGCCACGGCTGACCATGCTACCCGGCGGGGGCGCAGGACGGCAAAAGCGGGTGCCCGGCCCGGAGGCAGGAGGGCGCGGCGGCCGCCCCCGATCTGTGACCCAGACCTCCGCCGCAGTTCACCCGCAGGCCACGGAGGCGTCAGACGGGGCGGCTGGAGTGGATCCCATGACCACCCAGCCCCTGCCTCCGCGCTCCTCGCTCGTCGACCCCCGGCCGCTGTCCGTCCCGCTGCGTCTGGCGGTGGTGGACATGTCCGGCACGTCGATCGTGGATACCGGCCTGCAGGACACGGCCTTCGCGGCGGCGCTGGACGCGCACGGGGTGGGGGAGGGGCACCCGGAGCGGGCCTTCCACGTGGCCGCCTTCCGACGGCGGCGCCGCACCTCCCGCACGGAGGTCTTCGCCTCGGTCTTCGGGGACCGGGCCACGGCGCGCGCCGCGGTGCGCACGTTCGAGGAGCGGCTGGACGCCCTGATCGCGGAGCACGGGGCGGAGCCGCAGCCCGGTGCCGTGGACGCGCTGGAGCGGCTCCGGGAGCAGGGGATGGCGCTGTGCCTGGCCACGGGGTTCGCGCGGCACACCCAGAACACGCTGCTGGAGTCGTTGGGCTGGATGGGCCTGGCGGACCTGAGCCTGTCACCGGACGACGCCGGACGCGGAGTGCCCTACCCGGACATGGTGCTCACGGCCCTGCTGGCCCTGGACCTGGAGGACGTGCGCTCCGTGCTGACGGTGGGGGACACCGAGGCGGACGTGCGCGCCGGCCGGCGGGCCGGAGCCGGTCTGGTGGTGGGGGTGCTCAGCGGGGAGGACGACGCGGACGCGCTGTCCGCGGCCGGCGCGGACG
>NZ_JBNFOB010000404.1:0-1068 GCF_057364565.1 Micrococcus sp. LASM2_SD2
GGCGGCTGCGGCGACGGCACCGGGCCCGGACGCCCCCGCCGGCCGCTGATACCGGCCCGAGGCCGACGGCGGGCACACCGCAGACGTCAGAACACAGAGGTGGGGCCCCGGACCTGATGTCCGGGGCCCCACGTCTCTGTTCAGGAGTCTGTTCGCGCGTGTGCGACCGCCCGGATCACTCCGGGACGCCGGCGTAGGAGTGCAGGCCCGGGAAGTACATGTTCACGATCGTGTAGTTGAACACGATGCAGGCGAACCCGATGATCGAGAGCCAGGCCGAGCGGTTGCCGGTCCAGCCGCGGGTGGCGCGGGCGTGCAGGTAGGCGGCGTAGACCACCCAGATCACGAAGGTCCACACCTCCTTGGTGTCCCAGTTCCAGTAGCGGCCCCAGGCGGCCTCGGCCCAGATGGCGCCGGCGATCAGGGTGAAGGACCACATCACGAAGCCCACGGCGTTGATGCGGTAGGACCAGTTCTCCAGCGAGCCGGCGGTCGGCACCAGGCGCAGGAAGGACCAGGTGCTCCGACCCTGCGTCAGGCGGGTCTGGGCGTTGGACTGGACCAGCTGCAGGATGGACATCGCCGCGGTCAGGGTGAACAGCGCGGTGGCGAGCACGGCGATGGACACGTGGATGACGAGCCACGGGGACTGCAGCGGCGGCTGCAGGTGACCCACCGGCGTCGGGAAGCCCATGGTGGCCGCGCACATCATGGCCACCACCAGGCCGGTGACGAAGGTCCCCACGAAGCGCAGGTCCTTGCGGAACAGGAAGACCAGGTAGACGGTGGTCACCAGCAGGGCGCCCGTGGTCATGAACTCGTAGAGGTTTCCCCAGGGCACACGGCTGGCGGCCAGGCCGCGGGCCACCACGGCGAAGACGTGCAGGGCCCAGCCGATGCCGAGGATGGCCACGGCCACGTTGGCGATCGGGCGGCGGCCCTGGCCGGTGTAGTCCATGTCCTCGTCCACCAGGTCGAACTCCGCGCCGTCGCCGGTGCGGTCCAGCGGGGCCGGGCCGGACGGGTCGCGGTCCAGCAGGGCGGTGGAGCCGGCGCCCTGTCCGCCGG
>NZ_JBNFOB010000405.1:0-1062 GCF_057364565.1 Micrococcus sp. LASM2_SD2
CGGCCGGCGGGGCCGGCGCTGCCGAGGGCGCGGGGGCCGCCGACGCGGTGGAGGTGCCTGCCGCGGATGCGGAGTCCGTGGCCGGACCCGCAGCGGAGTCCGCGGCGGGAACCGCAGTGGAGCCGCCAGAGGACTTGCGGAAGATCGCCCGCGGGTCCATGTCACGGAGGTCGTCACGGCTCAGGCCGCCGTGCAGGTCCTCGGCGGTGACACCGTTGCGTGCGGTGGTGCGGGTGGAGTCCACGGGCTCGCGCAGGGCCTCGCGGATCATGCGGCGGGGGTCGTACTGACGCGGGTCGTACTTGCGCCATTCGATCTCGTCGAAGTCCCGTCCGGTCTCCTCCTTGAACTGCTCCTTGGCCCCCTCGGCCATGACCTTCATGGAGCGCAGCCAGTCCGCGAACTTCCGGGTGTACATCGGCAGCCGCTCAGGACCCAGGATGAGCAGGGCGATGAGGATGAGGACGATGAACTCGCCGCCATTGATACCGATGTTCACAGGCTCTGACTCTACTAAAGGACAGGCGTCGCGGCCACGCCGAACGGGATGTCCGCCGCGCCGAGCAGGCGGTCGATCCCGCGCTCGAGACGGTCGGAGATCTCCTCCGGGGCACGGAGGTCGTCCGCGACGCCCGAACGGTCCGACACCACCATCGTGGAGAGCAGCTGCTCTACACGGTCACGGGGCAGGTCCGAGGTCACCACATAGCGGGCGGCCCCGATCGGGAGGGTGGCGGTCCACGTGTCCCGGCCGTCGTCCGCCGTGACGTGGTACGTGACGCCGACCGGCAGGGTCCCCTCCGTGGCGGTGGGCGCGCCGTCCTGGCCCGGACAGGCGTCCGGCACCTCGGCGGACCCGGTGGTGCGGCACTCTCGCACGTGCACCCGGCGGTCCTCGTCCGACCAGTCCACGGAGACCTCCATGACGCCTCCCTCGCCGGCCACATCGAGGTCCAGCGGACGCAGACCGACCGGCTGCAGCGACGGCACGGCCCAGCCGTGGCGGCGCAGGGCGCGGATCGCCGAGCCGTTCTCCGCCGCCACCGCCGACGTCGACCTGCG
>NZ_JBNFOB010000406.1:0-1058 GCF_057364565.1 Micrococcus sp. LASM2_SD2
GTTCGTGCTGGACGTGTGCACCCACATCTTCGACACCCTCGGGGCGTCCTCGACGTCGACGGCCCTGCAGCTGGACCGGCACTGGCGCAACGCCCGCACCATCGCCACCCATGACCCGGCGTCCTTCAAGGTCCGGATCGCCGGCGACCACCTGGTCAACGGCACCGCGCCGATCGCCTACACCTCGGCCGGAGACGTGCCAGAGGAGGACTGATCCCCGCGCGTCAGCGCGAACAAGGTGACGGTGGCCGGCGAGTCCGGGTGGACCCGCCCGCCGCCGTCGAGGGGCCTCGCCGCCGGATCAGGACCAGCGGGTCAGTGCCCGGCGCTCGGCCAGGCCCAGCAGCCAGTCCGTGAGCTTGCCGATGACGGCGAGCAGGATGATCGCGAGGATCAGCCGGTCCGTCCGGCCGTTGTTCTGCGAGTCGGTCAGCAGGAAGCCGAGGCCCATAGAGGAGGCGATCAGCTCGGCCGCCACCAGGAACAGCCATGCCTGGGCGAGGGCGAGCCGAAGCCCGGAGAACACCGAGGGCACGATCGCCGGAAGCTGGACGGTCCTGAGGAGGGCGAGGCCGTGGTAGCCGTAGGCGCGGCCGGCCTCCACCAGGTGCGGATCCACGTGGCGCAGCGCCGCGTAGACGGTGGTGAAGACCGGGAAGAACGCACCGATGGCGATCAGGGTGATCTTCGAGTCCTCGCCGATCTGCAGCCACAGGATCAGCAGCGGGACCCAGGCCAGCGAGGGGACGGCGCGCAGTGCCCCCAGCAACGGGGCGAGCAGGGCGTCCGCCCAGACGGACAGGCCGAGCAGGGCGCCGACGGCGAGCCCCAGGACAGCTCCGATGGCGAACCCGAGCAGCACGCGCTGCGCCGAGATCCCGATGTGGAGCCACAGGTCGCCGCGCTCGGCGAGGTTCACGCCGGCGCTGAGCACCGCCCCGGGAGAAGGCAGTTGGACGGCGGAGAACACGCCGGCGGCGGTGACGGCCCACCAGGCGAGGAGCAGCAGGGCGGGCACGAGGAGGCCGAGGCCCAGGCGGGCGCCGGGCGGGTCGGCG
>NZ_JBNFOB010000407.1:0-1057 GCF_057364565.1 Micrococcus sp. LASM2_SD2
GTGGCCCGCGCCACCTCGTAGTCCATGGAGTAGTACTCGTAGATGCGGCGCTCCTCGTCCGGAGTGAGGTGCGTCCGCGTCCACGTTGGGCGCGTCCTTCACGAAGTCCTTCTCGAACGGGACGGTGATGCCGCCCTCGGTCGCCTGGGCCTTGTCCAGCGGGACGAAGGTCTCCTTGGTGCCGAACAGGCCGGTCTTCACGGTGATGAACGTCGGCTCCTCGGTGCGGTCGTCCAGGTAGACCTGGCCCACCGAGCCGATCTTGTCTCCGGAGGTCGAGAAGACGTCGGCGTTCTGCAGGTCACGAAGCATGGTGCGGTCCATGGTGTACTCCTCACGTCGTACGGTCCGTTCGGGCGGCTGCTCCACCCGTCATGGGGCCGACCCTTCCGGCCGTAGGGGCCGGATGCAACCCCGGGGGGCCTGGACTGAGCGGATTCCCAGTCACTGCTCAGCGGGCACACGTCTGCCGGACATGACGTGCTCGGAGGCCGGGCATGCTGAGGGCATGCGGAAGGGCCCCGCACCTCTGCCGGAGCAGAGGCGCGGGGCCCTTCGGATGACCGGCTGACGGCCGGGTGCGGCCGTCAGGACGGGTCAGCGGCGCTTGCCGTCGCGGCCGTCGCGGCGGACGTCGCCGTCACGCTCGACCTCGACGTCCTCGTGGCGGACCTCCTCGGACACGCGCTCGGTGTCCTGGTGGGTCTTCTTGCCGAGGGAGACCTTCTCGGCCTCGACGCTCTTCTCGGCCACCGGGACGTCCTCGTAGGTGGTGATCTCGACGGCGTCGTCACCACGGCCGGCGGTGCGGGCCTCGGGCGAGTTCGGGTCGACCTTCTCGCGCTCGACGACGATCTCCTCGCGCTGCACGGGCACCTCGACCTGCTCGGTGGTGGTGTAGGACTGCTTGCGCAGGCGGGCACGGCCGGAGGCGCGGCGCTCGGTGCCGACGTTCAGGTGCTCGTCGCGGACGACCATCGAGTCGTCGTCGCGGCCGGCGACCCCGTCGCGGTCGGCGTCGACGTGACCGGCGGCGTGGCGCGGCTCGTCGGCACGG
>NZ_JBNFOB010000408.1:0-1040 GCF_057364565.1 Micrococcus sp. LASM2_SD2
GCTCGCCGGGGTGGGGGCCTCGCGGGGCGCCACGGCGCCGCACGCGGGTCCGCCGTGGCGCGCAGGAACACCGTGCCGTCCTGCCGGGAGGGCTCCACCACGGTGCAGCGGGCTTCTCCGGACGCCGTCGAGAGCCACGCCTCGCCACCGGTCAGCACCGCGGAGGCCGGGTCCGCAAGCGGATGCTGTTCGGGGCCGAAGGCCGTCACCTGCACCGTGACCGCGGCCCGCCGGGCGCCGAAGGACGACTCCCTCTCGCGGGGCTCCCCGGTGATCTCCACGGCCACGCGGACCGGCTGCCCGGCGCGCAGGGTCTCTGCCCAGCCGATGCGCTCGTCCTCACCCAGGCGCAGCGCCACCGACTGGGACACCAGCGCACCCACGGCAGCCGCCACCGCCAGCGCACCGGCGAGCGTGCGCAACGCCCCGATCGTGGTCCGCGCCGCGGTCGCCTGCACGGTCCCCTGCCGTCCGCCCTGCTCCCGTTTCGCCGGCGAAAGTGCATCGGCTGCCGGAGCACGCAGCGCCACGGCCGCCACGGCGCACACGAGCGCCGCTGCCAGCAGCCCGGTGGAGACCAGGGTGGTGCCGGTGGAGGTCCACTCCGGGGCGAGGTTGCCCACCACCAGGGCGGCGACGAGCGCCGGAGCCCAGCGGGCGTCGATGGGCCCGGGCAGCCGCCGGTTCACGGTCCGCTCACCAGGTGACCAGCGGGGCCAGCCGCTCAAGCGTCGCGGGCCCGATGCCGGAGACGGCGTCCAGGTCCGCCAAGGACTGGAACTGCCCCACCTGCTCCCGGTGGGCGATGATCTTCTCCGCGGTGGCCGGTCCCACACCGGGCAGTTCCTGCAGGGCCGTGCTGTCCGCGGTGTTGAGGTCCACCCCGGATGTCCCGTCCTCGCCGGCCCCGGCTGCCGCACGATCCTCCGTCCCGCCGCGCCGTCGCCGCCTCGGTCCTGTGGTTTCACCGCGCTCGGCTACGGCGCGCGCCTGCTGGCCCGGGTGCTCGCCGACCCGAAGGCGTGGCGCGTGGTGGACGT
>NZ_JBNFOB010000409.1:0-1033 GCF_057364565.1 Micrococcus sp. LASM2_SD2
CGGTCCGACGCGCCGGCGGGGTGCCCGTGGCGGCGGCAGCCGTGGCCGGTGTCGCGCCGCCCGATTCGCCCACGGCGGAACGTGTGGCCGAGGCTGACACTGTGGCACCCGTCACGTAGGGTGGTTCCACGGGATCGGTCTTCCGATCCCGTCCCGCCGGCGGCTGGAAGGAGTGAGACGCTCTCCACCAGCCGCCGTTGTGCTCTCCGGGGCCGGCCCAGTCCGGCGGCGGAGGCCGCGGGCAGCGACCGGACGACCCCAGGAGGACGCCATGACCATCGATGTCAGCTTCATCGCCCGCAACATCACCCCGAGCGAGACGTATCGCGAGCATGTCCGCGAGCGGGTGGGTCGACTCGAGCACCTCGCGGCCGGCGCCCGGACCATCGAGGTCAAGACGTCCAAGCCCTCCAGTCAGCGTCACTCCGAGCAGAACGTGAAGGTGGAGGTCACCCTCCGGGGCGACCGCACCGTGGTTCGCACCGAGGCGGACGACGACGACAAGACGGCCGCCTTCGACAAGGCGTTCAACCGGCTCACGGAGCGTCTGCGCCGCCTGCACGATCGCCGCAAGGACCGTCGGAGGCAGCCCTCGGTCGCCGAGGCCACGGCGGACATGGTCCCGGTGGACTCGGGTGTCTCCCTGGTGGAGCAGGTCCTCGCGGCGCGCAAGGCCGAGGAGGAGGCCGCGGGCATGGACGTCCCCGAGGACACCCCCGTGCGCATCCGGGAGAAGACGTTCCCGGCGACGCCCATGACGGTGGACGAGGCCGTGGACGCCATGGAGCTCGTGGGCCATGACTTCTACCTCTTCCAGAACTCCGAGACCGGGGTCCCCGGCGTGGTGTACCGCCGCCAGGGATGGGAGTACGGCGTGATCAGGCTGGACGAGTCGCTGCCGGCCGACCACGTGCCGGAAGAACACCAGCGCCGTCGCGAGCATCGGCATCAGCAGGTACACCGGGTTCGTGAACGCGGAGGGCACCTCAGCGTTCACCACCAGGTCACGGATCACACCGCCGCCGATGCCCAC
>NZ_JBNFOB010000410.1:0-1025 GCF_057364565.1 Micrococcus sp. LASM2_SD2
CTCGGCGGGGGCGTGCTGCACGGCGGTGGAGGCGTCGTGCGCCATCACCTGGGCGCGGGTCTGCGCCTCGCCCGCGTAGTGGCGGGCGCCCTCGGCGGCGTCGTGGGCGTAGTCGCCGGCGGAGTCGGCGAACCGGCCCATGCGACCCTGCTCGTCGCCGTGGCCGTACTGGCCGGTGCGGTAGTCGTCGGCGCTGCCCATGATGTTCTCCTTGACGTTGATCAGGCCGGAGCGGACACGGTCCGTCTGACGGCTGACGGCCTTGGTCGGGCTGACCTTCTCGGCGAGGGCGTCCACGTCGCGGCCGAGCTCGGCGCGGGTGCGCTCGATGTCGGCGCGGATCTGGTCCGGATCGTTGCTGCGGTTGGCGGGGGCGTTGTTCACGGGGTCTCCTTGGTGGGATTCAGGGTCTCGGGGATCTCCTGAATCGTCTGGCGGGTCTGCGGCAGACCCTTGATGCGGTCCAGCTCCTTCTTGCCGAGCATGCCGAGAACGGCGGCGCAGGCGGCCCACAGCAGGGCCACGATGAGTGCGGCCCAGCCGAGCGGCATCAGGCTCCCGAGGGCCCACATCAGGGCGGTCGAGACGAAGAGCAGGACGAAGAATGCGGCGAGCGCGGCGCCGGCGAGCATGCCGGCGCCCTTGCCCGCCTTCTTGGCGGAGTCGGTGGCCTCGGCCTTGGCGAGGGACACCTCCTGCCGCATCAGGAGCGAGATCTTCTCCGCGAAGTGGGCGAACATCTCACCCAGCGACTCGGTGCGGGCGCGCTCCTCGGCACGGGTGGGCGGGGCCGGATGGGCGCCGCCGAAGTACAGGTCGGCACCGGCACCGCCGACGCGCGGGTCCGTGCCGTCGCCGCCCGGAAGGTGCGAGCCGGTCATGCGCGGCCCTCCGGCTTCTCCTGGTCGAACGGCTTCTCGGCCGGGGTCTCGGTGATGTGCGCCTGTGCGTTCGGGTTGCCCTGCACCGGCACGCCCTGGGCGCGGCGGCCCGGGACCGGTCCGCCGCCCTGCTGGGCGCCGTTC
>NZ_JBNFOB010000411.1:0-1013 GCF_057364565.1 Micrococcus sp. LASM2_SD2
CGACGTCCAGCCACTCGGCGCCGTCGGCCGCGGCGGCGCGGGCGGCGTCCACGGCGGCGTCGAAGGCGAAGGTCGCCCCGGCGTCGTAGAAGGAGTCCGGGGTGCGGTTGACCACCGCCATCACCAGGACGCGGGTGCGGAAGTCCACCTCCACGTGGGCGAACCGGTGCACGGGATGCTGCAGGGCGGGGACACAGAACGGCACCCGGACATTCAATCACCCGCGCTCCTACACTGGAGGGCGATGTCCGCACCCCGACGCCTGCACTTCGACCACGCCGCCACCACGCCGATCCGCCCCTGCGCGCTCGAGGCGTTCACGGCGGCCGCGGTCCTGCCCGGCAACCCGGCCGCGCTGCACACCAGTGCCCGCCGTGCCAAGCTCGTGCTGGAGCAGGCCCGTGAGGACCTCGCCGCCGCCCTGGACTGCCACCCCTCCGAGGTGGTGCTCACCTCCGGCGGCACCGAGGCGGACAACCTCGCCGTCCAGGGCCTCTTCCACGCCCGCAACGCCGGCCTTCCCGACGACGGCCGCCCGCCCGCTCCCGTGACGCGCCCCCGCATCGTGCTCACCGGCATCGAGCACCATGCGGTGCTGGACACGGTGGAGCAGCTCGTGGACCGCGCCGGCGCCGAGGCCGTGTGGGTCCCGGTGGACGCCGAGGGCGTCGTGGACCTGGCCGCCTGGGAGGCCGCCCTGGCCGCAGACCCGGAGCGGACCGCCCTGGCCACCCTGATGTGGGCGAACAACGAGGTCGGCGCGGTGCAGCCCGTGGCCGAGGCCGCCCGGATCGCCCAGGACCACGGGGTGCCGTTCCACACCGACGCCGTCCAGGCCTTCGGCTCGATTTCCGTCTCCTTCGCGGACTCCGGCGCCGCCACGCTCGCCGTCTCCGGGCACAAGCTCGGCGCCCCCGTCGGCGTCGGGGCGCTCGTGGTCCGCCGGGACGTGACCCTGGAACCGGTGCTGACACGGCGGCGGGCAGGAACGCCGCCATGCGCTCCGGCACCGG
>NZ_JBNFOB010000412.1:0-1003 GCF_057364565.1 Micrococcus sp. LASM2_SD2
GGAGCAGACGGGGGAGGGAGGGTGCCCTGGGCGGCCAGGACGGCGCCGGACCGGACCTCGGAGCGGTCGGGGGGTCCCGTCACCGGCACGGAACACGACAGCGAATCGGGTCGCGGTGCGACGGGTGTCGCGGCGGGGCCGGCCGGCTCTGCCCAGGAGGCCGCAGCGCCAGCCCCTCGACCTGGACGCGTCACCGCCGTATGGGGCCCGACCGGCGCCCCGGGACGGACGACGGTCGCGGTGAACCTGGCCGCGGAGACCGCGGCGCAGGGCGCGCGCGTCCTCCTGGTGGACGCGGACACCTACGGACCCGCCGTCGGTGTCCTGCTGGGGCTGACGGACGAGTCGGCGGGACTGGCCCGTGCCGCTCGGGCCGCGGACCGCGGACGGCTCGACCGTGACGCCCTGGCCCAGGCCGCCGTGACCGTGCGTGCGGCCGGAGCGGACCTGTCCGTCCTCACCGGGGTGACGCGTCCGGAACGGTGGCCGGAGGTGCGCGGTGCGGCCCTGGAGGAGGTGCTGAGGCAGGCACGGACGGACTTCGACGAGGTCGTCGTGGACGTCGGCTTCTGCCTCGAGGAGGACGAGGAGCTGAGCTTCGACGTGCCGGCACCGCAGCGCAACGGTGCGACCCTCGCCGCGCTGCGGGCGGCGGACAGGGTGATCGCCCTCGGAACCGGAGACGCGGTCGGCCTGCCCCGGCTCATGCGGGGGGTGGAGGCACTGAGGGAGGCGGTCCCCGACGGCCCCGAGCCGGTCGTGGTGGTGAACCGGGTGCGGCCCACGGCGTCCGGTACAGCACCCCAGTCCCAGATCTCGGCGGTGTGGAGCCGATTCGGCCCGGGCCGGCCTCCGGAGGTGTTCCTGCCGTCGGACACCGGTGCCTGTGACCGTGCCGTGCTCGGCGGGCAGCTGTTGGCCGAGGCGGCGCCGAAGAGTCCTTTGCGCAGGGCGCTGGCCTCGCTCGCCACCGCTCCGGCGGACCCCCGGGACGTGGCCGGGC
>NZ_JBNFOB010000413.1:0-1001 GCF_057364565.1 Micrococcus sp. LASM2_SD2
GATGCTGACGCCCCTTGCCGTCCAGTGTGCGTCCACGGCATCGTCCACGCCGTCGGCGGCGGCCAGCGCGGCGGGGCAGCCAGGTGTCCGCGCCCGGCTCGGGGCAGCAGCGGCGCGATGTAGCTGCGGCGCACGTCGTCCTGCAGGGCGTTCACATCGGAGGCCTCGTGGGCGTCGAAGCCGTAGCGGCGGTTCTCCACATCGATCGCCAGCACGGAGTCCGAGCTGCCGAGTCCGTTGGTCCGGGCGAAGTCCTGCACGAACCGCTGCTGGTCTCCGCCGGGGAAGCCGTCCACGTAGACCACGTAGAGGCCCTCGCCGGTGTCCCGGCGCAGCTGCGTGATGCGGTCGGTCAGCTCGGACTCCTCGGAGGAGGGGAGCACGTCCGCCTGGTCCACCACGAAGGTCCCCGGGGGCACGTCCATCGCGGCCTGCGCGGGCATCGCGAGTCCGGCCGCGAGCATCCCGGCGCCGCCGGCCAGGACCGCACGGGCGAGCACGGGGACAGGACGGCGGAGGGGGGATCGCTGCACAGGGACGCTCCTGACGGGGTCGAAGGGTCCGCGGCCATGCCCGGGATGCCCGGGGTCCGGCGCGCGGGGTCTGCCTGCTGGCAGTCTAGGCAGGGCGGGGGCCGACGGTGAAGGGATCGCCGCACACTCCGCCCACAGCTGACGCGGAGCCGAATGCATCCAGTGATGTCATGACCAATCCGCAGCTCAGGTGCAGACGACGTCCAGGGGATGTCCAGTGAGCCGTCCCATGATGATCGCCGTCAGCCCCGCGCCGACCGGCGCACCCGAACCGCAGGGACGGCCGCGCCGCCCGCGACTCGAGACCCGCGGCGATGCACGAGAGGAACAGGACCATGTCGTACCACCACCAGCAGCAGGCGCCGAACGACGCCCACGGCCAGACCCCGTCGTCTCCGGGGGCCGCGCAGCGGTCGCCGAAGCGCGTCGGCACCGGCATGCTCGCCGGCGTGCGTCCCTGGCGGCCGG
>NZ_JBNFOB010000414.1:0-997 GCF_057364565.1 Micrococcus sp. LASM2_SD2
ACCGGACTCCGCCGCCGGCGCCCGGGGGGAGTGAGCGCCATGACCGCCATGACCGGATTCCCGACGACGGCCCTCGCCGCCGCCGATGCCCTCGCCTCCGCGCCGGTGCTGGCGATCCCGGCCCCGCCGTGGTCCGGCTTCGAGCTGGGCCCGCTGACCATCCACGCCTACGCCCTGTGCATCATCGCCGGCGTCGTGGCCGCGCTGTGGCTGGGCGCGCTGCGCTGGCGCCACCGCGGCGGCCCCGAGGGCCGCGTGCTGGACATCGCCATCTGGGCGATCCCGTTCGGCTTCGTCGGCGGGCGCCTCTACCACGTGTTCTCCTCGCCGGACCGCTACTTCGGACCGAACTACGACGGCACCGGCGACCCGATCCAGATCCTCTACGTCTGGAACGGCGGGCTCGGGATATGGGGCGCGATCGCGCTCGGCGCCGTGGGCGCATGGATCGGCGCCCGCCGCTACGGCCACCGGCTGAGCGCCTTCGGCGACGCCGTGGCACCCGGCATCCTGCTGGCCCAGGCGATCGGCCGCTGGGGCAACTGGTTCAACCAGGAGCTCTTCGGCGGACCCACCGACCTGCCGTGGGGCCTGGAGGTGGATCCCGAGTTCGTCCCCTCCGGCTACGCCGAGGGCACCCTGTTCCACCCGACGTTCCTCTACGAGTGCCTCTGGAACCTCCTGGGCGTCCTGGTGCTGCTCGCCCTGGACCGGATGCTGCGCCTGCGCCGCGGCGCCATGATCTGGACCTACGTGGCCTGGTACACGCTGGGCCGTGTGTGGATCGAGATGATGCGCATCGACGACGCCCAGATGATCACTCTGTTCGGCACCACGCAGCGCCTGAACGTGTGGACGTCCCTGCTGCTGCTGGCGATCGCCCTCGTCATGTTGGCCGTCTGCCTGGCCCGCACGCGGCGCCTCACCCCGGCCGAGGCGGACGACGTCTGGCTGCCGGGCCGTGGCCCCGAGGCCGAGGTCGGCGGACCGGCCCGAG
>NZ_JBNFOB010000415.1:0-990 GCF_057364565.1 Micrococcus sp. LASM2_SD2
CCGCGGCGGTGCCGTCTCCCGCAGTGACCGTGCACGAGCCGCACACACCGTCCGCCGACGCCACCGCGCCGGCGGACGGCGCAGTCGCGACCGGAGACGGGCCGCACCGCTTCCGCCTGGGGATCATGGGCGGCACCTTCGACCCGATCCACCACGGTCACCTGGTGGCGGCCTCCGAGGTGGCGGCGCGCTACGAGCTCGACGAGGTCGTGTTCGTCCCCACGGGCCAGCCCTGGCAGAAGGCCGGGCGGAACGTCTCCCCGGCCGAGCACCGCTACCTGATGACCGTGGTGGCCACGGCGTCGAACCCCAGCTTCACCGTGTCCCGTGTGGACATCGACCGTCCCGGCGCCACGTACACCGTGGACACCCTGAGGGACATCCGGCGGCTGCGTCCCGACGCCGAGCTCTTCTTCATCACCGGTGCGGACGCGCTGAGCCAGATCCTCACGTGGAAGGACATCGACGAGGTCTGGGACCTCGCCCATTTCGTCGGCGTCACCCGTCCGGGTCACAGCCTGACGGACTACGGTCTGGAGGGCGACATCTCGCTGCTGGAGATCCCCGCGATGGCGATCTCGTCCACGGACTGCCGTGAGCGCGTCACCGCCGGTCGTCCGGTCTGGTATCTCGTCCCGGACGGCGTGGTGCAGTACATCAACAAGCACCGTCTCTACCTCGGAGAGGACAACGCCACGTGAGCACCACCCCGCATCAGCCCGAGCGCGACGACGACGATCTGCTCCTCGCCGCCGAGGCCGAGGCGCAAGAGCGTCCTGCGCGCGTCGAGGAGCCGGAGGTCGTCCATCCGCGCATCCCCGCCTCCGTGTCCCGGCGGCTCCAGGACCGCTCGGCCGGTGTCGAGTTCGATCCGAAGGCCATCCGCTCGACCCGTCCGGAGGCGCCGTCCCGGCCGACCCGGCCGACCCCACGTGTCGTGGCACCGCCGGTGCCCGAGCCCACGGTGACCCGCGCGGAGCCGGCCCGTGC
>NZ_JBNFOB010000416.1:0-972 GCF_057364565.1 Micrococcus sp. LASM2_SD2
CTCGGCCCGGGCGCCTCGCCGTCCTGCGGCCCCCTGATCCGAGACGGCGGCCGCGCACCCGGGTGCGCGGCGCGCCTCGTGCTCGCTCAGGTCCGTCACGGGTGTGCGCGCGGATCCGGGGCGAGGGCCAGGGTGGTGAAGCGCAGAGTGAGGGCGTCCACGGTGAGCAGCCGGTCTGTGAGCGTCTCCCCCACGCCGGACAGGTGCTTGATCGCCTCGGCCGCCATGAGGGAGCCGACGATGCCCGGGAGCACGCCGATCACGCCGGCGGCGGCGCAGGTGGGCACCTCGCCCGGCTCGGGCTCCTCCGGGAAGACGTCCCGGTAGCGCGTGTGGCCGGGGGCGAAGAAGGACAGCTGCCCGGCGAAGCGCAGGATCGCTCCCCACACCACGGGCACGCCGGCGATCTCGCAGGCGTCGGCCACCAGGTAGCGGGTGGCGTAGGTGTCCGCGCCGTCCACCACCAGGTCCATGCCGGAGATCAGCTCCAGGGCGTTGGCCGCGGTGAGCCGCACCGGGTGCTCCACCACCCGGCACTGCGGGTGCAGGTCCCGCATGCGGGCCGCTGCCGAGGAGGTCTTGGCCTCGCCCAGGGTGGACTCGCCGTGGATGACCTGGCGGTGCAGGTTGGAGCGATCCACGGTGTCAGCGTCCACCACGTGGATCTCCCCCACCCCGGCGGCGGCGAGATAGGCCAGCACGGGCGAGCCGAGCCCGCCGGCACCGACCACGAGCACCCGGGAACGCAGCAGAGCCAGCTGGGCCTCAGGGCCGAAGCCGTCCAGGGTCAGCTGCCGGGCGAAGCGCTCCAGCTGGGTGTCCTCCAGATCCTCCAGCGCGTGCGGCGGACGGGAGGACACCGGCGAGCCCTGTGCGTGGCCGGTCACGAGTCGTCCTCGTGCGCGGCGGCGCGGTCACCGCCGGTCGGGACGGCGTCCTCGGCGGGGTCGATCCGCCCGGCCGCGCGGCGAG
>NZ_JBNFOB010000417.1:0-970 GCF_057364565.1 Micrococcus sp. LASM2_SD2
GGCCGCTGCCCCCCGGGGCACGGACCCCGGCGAGCGGACCCCGGGGAAAGGGGGAGCGCCGTCGTCGGGAAAGGGACCGGAAGGGACGGGGTCCGGCAGGACGCCGCTTCGGAGGCGCCGCGCGAGCCGACCGACCCGCTCGGACGGTGGCTGCTGGAACAGCGCCCGCCCCACTGGGGATGACTCATGCGCCGTCGGGCTGGGCCTGACTCATGCGCCGTCGGGCTGGGGGTGACTGATGCGCCGTCGGGCCGGGGCCGACCCGGCGGATCAGTCCGCGGCTGACCCCGAGGACCCGGAGGACTCCGCGGCGGAGGACGATCCGGACCCCGAGGACGAGGGCCCGCTCCTCGAGTCCGTGCGGTAGAAGCCGCCGCCCTTGAACGTCACGCCCACGGACCCGTACTGCTTGCGCAGCGTCCCGCCGCACTCGGGGCACTCGGTCAGGGCGTCGTCGGAGAAGGACTGGACGATGTCGAAGGCGTGGTCGCAGTCCTTGCAGCGGTAGGCGTAGGTGGGCATGGGGATCCTTCGTGGGGCAGCGGTGCGTGGGCGCCGGCACGGCCCGTGCGGGCCCCGGCTCGATCAAGGATCCTAGCCCCGCACCGGCCCCGTCAGCGGCCCGTGGCGCCGCCGCCCGCCACGCCTCGGCGAACCACACGAGCCCGTCCGCGGTGGCCACGCCGTGCACGGGCCGGTCCGTCGGCTCGGCGGGCACCGCACCGGCCGGCAGCACCTCGTCCGGGAACAGCAGGGCGACCCGCGGCAGGGTGGGGGGCAGCGTGGCGAGGGCACGGTCGTAGTAGCCGCCGCCCTGGCCCAGCCGCATGCCGGTGCCGTCCACGGCCAGGCCCGGCATGATCAACGCGGCGGCGTCGTGGAGGGCGGAGGTGGGCAAGCGTGTGCCGACCGGGCTCCTCCACCGGGGCGTGGGCCGAGCGGGCGGTGGCCACGCCCGGGGTCCAGACGG
>NZ_JBNFOB010000418.1:0-969 GCF_057364565.1 Micrococcus sp. LASM2_SD2
GGCCGCCCCCCGCCGTCCCCGCCGTGGCGGCGGGGCGGTCCCGGTCCGGACCGGCGGTCCGGAGTCTCCTCGGGGCGAGGGTCAGTGGTCATGGCCCTCGTGGTCCATGCCCTCGTCACCGTGGCCGTCGCCCATGTCGTCGTGATCGTGGCCCTCGTGGCCGGCGTCCGAGTCCTCGGAGCCGGAGGCCTCGCCGCCGTGGTAGCTCTCGTTGGCGCCGGCGAAGTCACGGACCTCGCCGGTGACCTCCACCTCCGAGCCGTCCTCCAGCTCGAGGACGTAGTCCACGGTGTCGCCCGGCAGCAGCGGGTTCTGCAGGTCCATGAACATCACGTGGTCGCCGCCGGGGGCGAGCTCGTAGGTGTTCCCGGCCTCCACGGTGAAGCCGTCCGGCGCCTCCTGCATGACCATCTGCCCGGAGCCGTCGTCCACCATGGTGTGCAGCTCCACCACGGGGCTCAGCTCGGAGTGCACGCCGGTGATGTGCACGTCCTGGTCGCTGGTGTTCTCCAGGGTGGCGAAGGAGCCGGTCATGCCGGACTCGCTCGCCTTGGTCCACGCGTCCTGGACCATCAACGGCGCCGCGGCGGACTCGGTCGATCCGGTGGCCGGGGAGGCCGAGGCGTTCTGCTCCGGCCGGGTGTCCTCGCCGCCTGCGCAGGCGGTGAGCAGCATCAGGGCGGCGCAGGCGGTGCCCACGGCGGCGGCGCGGGTGGTCTTCTTCATGGTCGTTCTCCTCTTCCGGTGTCCTCGCGGGGTCGTCGTCGACGCCGCGCTCACCGGTCCTCAGGGGTGTCGGTGTGACCGAGCGCAGAGGCCTTGCGGAACATCAGCACGGCGGCGAGGCCGATCACGGCCAGCCCGCCGAGGCCGACGGCCCAGACCCAGCCCGGCAGAGCGGGCTCCGTGGTCTGGCCGGCCTGCGTCTCGGTGGTGGCCGCCGGGTCGGAGGACGCCTCGTCCGCGTCC
>NZ_JBNFOB010000419.1:0-962 GCF_057364565.1 Micrococcus sp. LASM2_SD2
GTGGTCCGGCGCGGGGACGCCGGGGTCCGGGGAGTCGTCGTGGCTGGGCTCTCCCGAGGACGGGGCCGGCCGGGTCGGGCGTCAGGGGTGTCCGGGCGGGAGTCCTCTGCGGACGGACGGTCGAAGCCCTGCGGGCGGGTGTTGCCGAAGCGGGCGGCGAACTCCGCGCGGAGCTCGGACTCCGGGCGGGCGAACACCGGGATCGAGGGCTCGACGTCCGGGACCAGGGGGCCCGGGTTGTAGGCCGGCATCGGGGTGTCCTGGTCCGGTGCCGGGGCGCCGGGGGCGGAGTCGCCGCGATCGGGTGCGGTGCCGCCGAATGAGGACTCCTCGGACGCGGACTCCTCGGCGGTGGGCCGATCGGACGCGGAGGACTCCGACCCCTCCGGTTCCGCTGCGGTCCAGCCGGTCCGGTCGGTCGCCGTGTCGGCGGAGGTCCCGTCCGCCACGGCGCCGTCGCGCGTGTCAGCGGTGTCACCGTCGGTCGAGCCGGTGTCCGTGGCGGTCCCGGCGGCACCGAAGGTCTGCTCGGCCTCCGGCCCGGCGTCCTCGGGGCTCCAGCCATCGGGTCCGGGCGAGTCCTCCATGTTCGCGTCCGGGTCGAACTCGGGGATGTCCGCCCACGGGTCGTCGTCTGCGGAACCGGAGGGGCCGCCCCAGTCCGGGGCGGAGTCCTGCGGCGTGCCCCAGGCGTCCGGGGACGGAGCGGCCGGGGGAGTGGTCTCCTTGGCCGGCTGACGGGAGTCCTCGCGCTGCCGCGGACCCTCCTGCTGTACAGCCTGCTGCGGAGCCCGGTGCGCCTGGGCGGGGACTGGCTCGGAGTCCGTCCGTTCCGGTGCGCGGCTCCGCGCGGCGGACGGAGACGGAGGACCGGTCTCGGCCTCTGCCGGTGCCTGCGGCTGTCCCCCCTGCCTGCCGGCCGGGTCTGCGGCTCCGGCTGCGGCTGACCTCGGGCCGGACGG
>NZ_JBNFOB010000420.1:0-943 GCF_057364565.1 Micrococcus sp. LASM2_SD2
CGGCCCCCGTGACGGGCCGCTCCGGGCGGCTGATCGCCACCGGCTTCGGCTACGACGCGGACCGGCGCGCCCGCCAGGTCCAGGCGCTCGCCGCCGTGCTCGGCGAGTTCGGGGACATCCGACGCATCGGCTCGGCCGCCCTGGACCTCTGCATGGTCGCGGACGGCACCCTGGACGCCTACGCCGAGTACGGCACCCAGGAGTACGACTGGCCGCCGGCGCCCTGATCGCCGAGGAGGCCGGGGTTCCCGTGGTGCGCCCCGCCCATCCCGACGGCGGCGCCCACCCGGACTGGATGCTCGCCGGAGACCTCGGCGGGCTGGAGGAGACGCTACGGGAGGCGATGGCATGAGGACCCTGTTCGGACAGCCGTGGTACTACCCGGTGGTGTTCGTCTGCTTCGGCCTGGCCTTCGCCGCGTGGGGGACGCTCCAGCGCAACCCGATGCTGATCGCCCCCGGCGTGCTGATCGCCGCCTTCGGCGTCTGGTACGCCCCGGCCATGAAGGTCTCCTCCCGGCCGGCCTCCGGTGCCGAGGAGCACCTGGCGAACGGGGGAGTGGTGCTCTACTGGCGCCCCGGCTGCCTCTACTGCCTGAAGCTGATCCGCACCCTGAGCCGGCAGGAGCGGGAGACCGCCTACTGGGTGAACATCTGGACGGACGAGCAGGGCCGCGCCCAGCTCTGGGAGGCCCACGAGCACCGCACCGGCGTCCTTCAGGGCCGCCCGGACGAGACCGTGCCCACCGCGGTCAGCCGCCGCCAGGCCGTGGTGGTCACCGGTGACGAGAACATCGCACGCCTGCGGCAGATGCTGCAGGCCGCGGCACGGAGGACACGGTGAGCACGGACAGGAACCGCCACGGGAGGACCCCGGGCCCCCAGGAGCCGGCCCAGGCGGCCGGGCGAGCCGACGGCGGCAGGCGGGCGGCCGTCGTCGTGCG
>NZ_JBNFOB010000421.1:0-933 GCF_057364565.1 Micrococcus sp. LASM2_SD2
GGCGTCGTCGCCCCTGTCTCCGTCGCGCGTCGGCACGCCCCTCGGCGCCCCCGCGCTCCCGTGAGGCGGACGGCCGCGGCGAGCGGCCGTCGTCGTGCTTCCGGGAGGTCACAGGCCGACCAGGGACAGGTACGGGACCACGGTGGAGGGCTGCAGGTCCGCAACGTCCGGCATGTGCGGCATCACCAGGTACAGCACCGCCACGGCGATGCCGTTGTTCACCATGTGCAGCAGCACCGCGTACCCGAAGGAGCGGCCCATGAGGATGTAGGACACCGTGATGGCCACCGCGAGGGTCAGGTAGGGCACGGTCTCCACCAGGTCGAACTGCCCGCCGGTGCCGGCGAAGTGCAGCAGGACGAACGCGACGATCGACACGGCCGCGCACACCCACACGTTCAGGTACCGGGAGAGCTTCCCGATCAGCAGGTGCCGGAACAGGTACTCCTCCACCAGCGGCGCCATCACCACGGTCATGAGGACCATCAGCGCCGGCGGGGCGGCGGCGGTCATCTCCTCCAGGGACGCCTGGTTCGCGGACTGCGCGGCGCGGCCGATCAGGCTCAGCAGCACCACGTTCACGACGATGCAGGCGAACCACGTGGCCGGCAGCAGCGCCAGCTTCCACCAGGTGCCGTGCCGGAACACCCCGAGCGAGCGCACGAACGGCCGCCACGCCACCACCGCCACGATCGCCGTGATGATCACGTAGCTGACGAGGTTCATGGTGAACATGTCCAGCACGGAGAACTCGCCGTCCACCGGGGTGACCCAGCCCAGGGCCATGGCCAGCAGACCGCCGGCGCCCAGGAGCATCATCAAGACGTAGGCGAGGACCACGAGGGCATCGCCCCAGTGGAACCTGCCCGGGGCCCAGCGGGCCGGGTCCGTGCGCTGCGACGGCGGCCGCGTCGGCCAGCCGGGGCGGGGACG
>NZ_JBNFOB010000422.1:0-927 GCF_057364565.1 Micrococcus sp. LASM2_SD2
CGAGGAACGCGGCGACCGTGCCCTCGTGGCCGGCCCGCTCGGCCGCGGGGTCGCCGTCCACGATCCCCAGCCGCTCGCGCAGGTCCAGGTGCACGCCCTCCAGATAGCCGGCGGTGGGCGGCAGGTCGTGCGTGTTGACGGCCGCCATGGCGAGGGCACGGTGCGTGCCCGGGTCCGTGGGTCGGCCGTCCACGTTCTCGAACCACAGGATGGTGGTTCCCAGGACGCCGGCGTCTGCGAGTGCCTGCTGGACCCAGGGCTCGAAGGTGCCCAGGTCCTCGCCGACCACCACCACACCGGCCCGCTCCGCCTCGATGGCGAGCACGGCCAGCATGGCTTCGTGGTCGTAGGACACGTACGCGCCGTCGCGGGGCCCGCGGCCCTCGGGCACCCACCAGAGGCGGAACAGGCCCAGGATGTGGTCGATCCGCACGCCGCCGGCATGGCGCATGACCGTGCCGAACATCTGCCTCAGGCCCTGGTAGCCGTGCGCGGCCAGGCCCTTCGGATGCCACGGGTGCTGAGACCAGTCCTGGCCCAGCTGGTTGTACATGTCCGGCGGGGCGCCCACGGACATCGGCCCCACGAGCTGGTCGCCGAGGAGGGAGGCGTCCGCGGCGTGCCGGTCGGCGCCGACCGCGAGGTCCAGCATCAGGCCCAGGCGCATCCCTGCGGAGACCGCGGCGGACTGGGCGGCGGCGATCTGGGTGTCCGCCACCCACTGGCACCACCGGTGGAAGTCCCGC
The DNA here is from genome assembly GCF_057364565.1 of Micrococcus sp. LASM2_SD2. NCBI lineage: Bacteria > Bacillati > Actinomycetota > Actinomycetes > Micrococcales > Micrococcaceae > Micrococcus > Micrococcus sp. LASM2_SD2. The sequence goes on from NZ_JBNFOB010000422.1 coordinate 747, forward strand.
TCCCGGGGCGTGTCCGTGCCCGTGCGTCCGGCGCTCCACGCCGCGAAGTCCTCCAGGGCCCGGCCCTGGTCCGCACAGAAGCGCTCATAGGACTCCTGGCGCTCCGGGGAGCGCGGCACCGCGTGGACGGCGCGCAGTGCGGGCCGACTGCACCTCGGCCGGCGGCCGCGCGGTCCACCGG
>NZ_JBNFOB010000423.1:0-925 GCF_057364565.1 Micrococcus sp. LASM2_SD2
GTACAACCCCCGGCACCGCCCCCGCTCCCCCGCGCGCGCGACGCAGCCGATGCGGAGCGGTCAGCCACGGCCGGGGCGATCAGCTGGGTCCCGTCCAGCGCGCCTCCGGCGATGTCACCGCCCACGAGGTTCGGGTTCCATGCCTCCAAGGCCTCCGGCCCGGTCTCCACCGCATGCAGGATCCGGTCCCGGAACCCGGGGGCATGCTCCTCCACCGCCTGCTCGACGACGGTCCGCACCGTCCCCTGCCAACCCCGCGGCACGTGGGCGTAGGCCCACACCACCGTGCTCCCGCCTACGGCACCCGTGGCCCGCGTGGGATCCGCCGCCTGCTGCTGGCACAGCATGACGAAGGGCCGCGCCGGCATCCGCCCGGCGGACACCTCCGACTCTGCGGCCGCCAGCTGCGCGGACGTTCCGCCGAGATGGACCGTGCCCGCCCCGCCGACCCTCGGGTCGCACCACGGGACGGGCCCGTCCAGGAGGAAGTCGACCTTCGCGGCGGCGGGCCCGTGCCGCCATCGGCGCAGACGCCGCAGCGTCCGCTGCTCCAGTCCGGTGCCGGCAAGCTCGGCGATGTGTACGGGCATCATGTCCAGCAGGACGGCGTCCACGTCGCCGAGCTCGGCCAGGTCCGAGATCCGCCGCCCGGTGTGCACCCGGCCGCCATGGGCGGTGAGCACACGGACCAGGGCGTCCACGACCGCCTGCGAGCCGCCGCGTGCCACCGGCCAGCCCGAGGTCATCCCGAGTCCGCCGAAGAGCGTCCCCATGGCCGCGGTCAACGGGCGGGACGGAGGAAGGATCGCGTGGGCGGCCGAGCCGAGGAACAGCGCCCCGGGCCCCCGTTTCTCCCCCCGTAAGGCCGTGCGCGCAGCGACCGCGGCGGGCCAGGGCGCGCGCAGGCCCAGGCACGCGCCACTAT
>NZ_JBNFOB010000424.1:0-925 GCF_057364565.1 Micrococcus sp. LASM2_SD2
GCCGGCTCACCTCGGACATGCCCTGCACCGAGTCGGTCACGTGCTGGGCGATCTCCCCGCGCCGCGCGTTCGCGGCCTCGGCCCCGCGCTGGCTCGCCCGCACGCCCGCCACCGGCACCACGACCACGGACACCGCCAGGCCCACGGCCGCGGCCAGCACCGCCGGGGCACCCACCTGGGGGCCCATCATGGCCAGCACGAGCACCGGCATGGTCACCGCAGTGACGGCCGGGGCGAGGGTGTGGGCGAAGAACACCTCGATCCGGTCCACGTCCTTGGTGGCCCGCGTGAGCAGATCCCCGGAGGACGCCGTCCGGCCGGTCTGGTGGGCCAGCGGAACAAGCGCCCGGTACAGCCGCACCCGCAGCAGCTCGAGGGCCTTGAACGCCACCCAGTGGCCGAGGAAGTGCTCCAGGTAGCTGGCCACGGCCTTCACCAGGGTCAGCACCGCCAGCATCCCGAGCAGCGACCACACGGTGTCCGGCAGCCAGGCCGGCGCGTCCCCGTCCACGGCGAGCGCGGCGATCGCCCCGGCGCCGACGCCCAGCAGCGCCACGGCCGCGGCGTAGTACACGTGGCGGAACACCACGGAGCCGGCCAGGGGCCACAGGACCGGTGCGGTCGCGCCGATCAGCCAGCGGCTCACCTCGCCCAGGGAGGGCCGCGTCCCGGCCGCGGCGGGCCGGGTCGTCTGCGTGCTCATCGCCCCTCCTCCACGATCCGTCCGTCCCGCACGTGTACGGCGCGTCCGCCGGCCAGCGACGGCCGATGGGTCGCCAGCACCACAGTGGCCTTCTCGCCGAGCCGGCCGATCGCCTCCTGGATCACGGCCTCGGACTCCAGGTCGACCTGGCTCGTGGGCTCGTCCAGGATCACCAGCGCCGGCCGGCGAGGAAGCCAGGGCCCGGAGGCCAGGCTCGTACCG
>NZ_JBNFOB010000425.1:0-904 GCF_057364565.1 Micrococcus sp. LASM2_SD2
CGTGGGCGAGCAGGACTCCCGCTCCGGCCTGCGGATCTCCGAGCGCACCCCGCTCACCGGCGTGCGCAAGGCGATCGCGGACCAGCTGGCCCGCTCCCGCCGCGAGGTCCCCGAGGTCACCGCGTGGCTGGACGTGGACGTCACCGGTCTGCTGGAGCTGCGGAAGCAGCTCAAGGCGAAGGACCCGGACAACGCCCCGTCCCTGCTCGGCCTGATCGCCCGCTTCACGGTCGCCGGCCTGTGCAAGTACCCGGTGATGAACGCCCGCATCGAGGCCGGTGCGGACGGCAAGGAGGAGATCGTCGAGTTCGAGGGCGTCAACCTGGGCCTGGCGGTGCAGACCGACCGCGGCCTGATGGTCCCGTCCATCGAGCACGCCGAGCGCCTCTCCGCCGCCGAGCTGAACTCCGCGATCGCCGAGACCGTGGGTCGTGCCCGCGACGGCAAGGCCTCCCCGGCCGAGCTGACCCGCGGTACCTTCACGCTGAACAACTACGGTCCGCTGGGCACCGACGGTGCGACCCCGATCCTGAACATCCCCGAGGTGGGCATGCTGGGCATCGGCCGCATCATCGACCGTCCGTGGGTCGTGGACGGCGAGATCCAGGTCCGCAAGGTCACCGAGATGACCGTGACCTTCGACCACCGCGTCACCGACGGCGCCACCGCGTCCGCGTTCCTGACGTTCGTGGCCGGCTGCCTCAACGACCCGACCTCGGCGCTGGCCGAGATCTGATCGGGAACCCCGCCTCCGGGCGGGAACCCCGCTCCGAGCCGACGGGGCCCGGGGGACCGACCGCTGCAGGTCGCCTCCCCGGGCGTCGTCGTCCCAGGACGTTTCCGAGGGCGGCGGGGCAGGTGCGGGGGCGAGGGGCGGGCGCGGCAGTCCGCTGTGGCGTAGGGG
>NZ_JBNFOB010000426.1:0-880 GCF_057364565.1 Micrococcus sp. LASM2_SD2
GCCGGGGCTGGGCCCGCCGGGGGTCAGTCCTCGACCACGCGCGGCGGCTGGCCCGGGGCCACCGGACCCGGAGCGCCCTCCGGGCGGTCCAGCATCGAGTGGGTCGGCAGGTCCTCGGGGTCGGACTCGCCGGCGGGGATCTTCTTGGCCTCGGCGAGGGTCTCCTCGTCCATCTGGTAGTCCATGAACACCGGGGAGGCCTTGTCGATGACGTCCTGGTACTTCGACGGGTCCTTCAGGACCGTGTCCGCGAGGTGGTCGCGGGCCTGGGTGACGATCGTGGTGCTCTCGGCCACCGGGGAGTCCTTGATGGCGGTGAGGCCCTCGTTGGCGTCGCCGTAGCCCTCCATGGCGCCGAAGGTGATGGAGACCATCGCGGAGCCGTCCTCGTTGCAGGCCCAGCCGGTGCGCTGCGGCATCAGCGGGGCACCGTCACGGCCGCCCTTCATGCCCGGGCGGACCAGGGCCATCAGGCCCTTGCCGGACTTCTCGTCATAGGTGTACTCGTCCGCGATCGCGGCCGGCTCCGGTTTGCACCACTCCAGGCGGTCGCCGTTGAGGTCGTGCTGGTAGCGGACCATGGCCATCGGCATGCCGTTCTCCGCCCGGGTGGAGCTGGTGAACGAGCAGCTCATGAACTCCAGGTTCTCGTCCCGGGATGCGAAGAGCTGCGCGATGGAGACGTTGGACGCGTTCGGGATGTGGGTGGCGACCGCGTCCAGGGTGCCCTGGTCCAGCACGTCACGCGCGCAGTCCATGACGGACACGGTGTCCTGCTTCGCGGAGGCGATGGCGATCCAGGAGTCGGTGGCGGCGCCGTCGATCACGCCCGGGCCGTCGGTCTCGAGCGCCTCGCGGGGGCTGCGGGGCGGCGGGGTTG
>NZ_JBNFOB010000427.1:0-879 GCF_057364565.1 Micrococcus sp. LASM2_SD2
CGGCGAGGTCGCGGCGCATGCCGCGCCGACCGGACCGGAGCGGACCTCGGCCAGGCGGCGCAACCCCTCGTCCGTGGGGCGGAGCACGGCGGCGCGGCGGTCCTTCGGGTCCGCCTCGCGGGTGATCAGGCCCAGGGACTCCAGCTCCTTCACGAAGCGGGAGATCTGGGCCCGGTCGGCCAGCATCGTCTCGGCGAGGCAGGACGGGGACAGGGGCGCCTCGTTGACGATCGTCAGGAACGCCTTCATCGCGCCGGTGGACATGCCCGGGCTGAGCTGCTCGGCGTGGCGGGCCACCAGCTGCCGGTACTGGCGGACCAGGGTGACGAAGGAGCCCTCGAGGTCGCGGATCGCCGCCTCGAACTCCTCGGGCTGCTCGGCGGCGGCACCGCGGGTGGGCGGGGCGTCGGTCATGGGGTCTCTCCGTCCTGGGGGCGTCCGGCGACGTTGCGGCGTCCGGCGACGTTGCGGGGTCCGGCAGACCGGGCGTGGCCGTCCGGGTCCTTCTGGTCGGCCGTGGTCCGGGCTCCAGTGTCCCCGGTCCGTGCCCGGATCTGCGGGAGCGCCCCGGTGGAGGGACCCACTGCGGCGGCGGAGGCCTGCTGCCGTGCGGCACGCTGCTCCTGTGCGTTGCGGCGGCCCAGGGTGATGTTCGGCAGCAGCACCACGGCCACGATGCTCAGCACGGCCAGCGGCAGGGTCAGCAGGAAGGCGTTGGAGATGGCCTGGGCGTAGACGTCCTCGAAGATCACGCGCAGGCCAGGGGGCATCGAGGCGACTGCGGGCAGCCGGCCGGACTGCATGTCCGCGGCCCACTTTCGCGCCCTCCGGGCCCAGGGCGGCGAGTGCGGCCTGGACTTCGCCGGCGCGGCCCCGGAT
>NZ_JBNFOB010000428.1:0-873 GCF_057364565.1 Micrococcus sp. LASM2_SD2
GCCGAGGCGGCCCGGGCGATCGTCTCGGCGGACACCTTCCAGCCGGCCGTCGCGGCGGCGGCCGCTCGAGGCCCGGCGCGGACGTGGTCAACGACACCTCGGGCCTCTACTACCCGGACCTGGGCCGGATCACGGCCGAGCACGGAGCGCACCTGGTGGTCACCCACTCCCTGGCCCACCGGACCGGACCGCGCACCGTGGTCCCCCGCCCGCAGTACGACGACGTGGTGGCCGAGGTCCGCGACCACCTGCTGCGCACGGTGGACCACGCCGTGTCGCTGGGCGTGGCGCCGGAGCGGATCATCGTGGACCCGGGCCACGACCTGAACAAGACCACCGTCCACTCCCTGGAACTCACCCGCCGCCTGGACGAGATCGCCGACCTCGGCTTCCCGGTCCTCGCCGCCGTGTCCAACAAGGACTTCGTGGGCGAGTCCCTGGACCGGCCCAAGTCCCAGCGCCTCGCCGGGTCCCTGGCGGCCGCGGTGGCCTGCGTGGCCGGCGGCGCCCGGATCCTGCGCATGCACCAGGTCCGCCCCTCCGTGGACGCGGCCCGCATGGTCGAGTGCCTCGCCGGCTGGCGCGAACCCGCCCTGGCCCTGCACAACACCGGCGAGGTCAACGCGGAACCGGACCGCAGCGCCGTGACCGCGGACGAGGACTGGGAGGGGCGCGCATGAAGGCCTTGGATGCGTCCGGGGACGCCCTGACGGACGAGGAGCTGCTGGCGCTCTACAGCGCGCCGGCCTCGGTCCGTGTCCTGTCCGACGACGGACGCACCGCCTCCGCCCGACCGGCCCGCCCACCGCGGGCATCGCCCCCGGGAGGCCCCGCGCGCGCGCGCCGCGAGCACCTAACCGAGCCCGTAAGAGC
>NZ_JBNFOB010000429.1:0-856 GCF_057364565.1 Micrococcus sp. LASM2_SD2
CTGCACCGCCGGGGCCTCCTGGCGGACGACGACGGCGGGGCGCCGCCGCTCGCCTCGCTTGGGCTCCTGGAGCCCCGGAGCATGGACGCCCCCGTCGGCCGCCTGTCCCAGGGGCAGCAGCGGCGCCTCCACCTGGCCCTGTGCCTTGCCGAGCGGCCGGACCTGCTGATGCTCGACGAGCCCACCAACCACCTCTCCGCGACGCTCGTCGACGAGCTCACGGAGGCCCTCCGCACGACCCGGTCGGCGGTGGTCGTGGCCACCCACGACCGGCAGATGCTCCGCGACCTCTCCGACTGGCCGCGGCTGGAGCTCACCGCCGAGGGGGTGGCCCGATGATGCCGACCGCCGCCCTGAAGCCGCTGTCCTCCCCGCGCTACCGGCCGCTGTTCGCGGCGATGGTGCTGACCCTCTTCGCCCAGGGCGCCTGGACCCTGTACCTGGCCATGCAGGTCCTCGACCTCGGGGCCGATCCGCGGACGCTGGCCGGCGTCGTCATGTGGAGCGGCATCGGCCTGCTGGCCGCCTCGCTGCCCGCCGGCGTCGTCGCCGACCGGGTGTCGAAGAAGCGGATCCTGGTGATCGTCCTCGCGGCGAACGCCGTGGCGGCCGGCACCGTCTCGGGGCTCGCCCTTGCCGGGGCGGCGCCGTACTGGCTCCTCGGGCTCTCGGCCCTGCTCATCGGGGCCTCGACGGCGTTCTTCTTCCCGGCCTACACGGCGCTGGTCCCGATGCTCGTCGACGAGGATCAGCTGATGGCCGTGAACGGCCTGGAGGGGGCGATGCGGCCCGTCGTCGGGCCCAGGCGCTGGCACCGGCCGTGGCCCGGGGCTGTCATCGGCGCCGCGAGCCCGCC
>NZ_JBNFOB010000430.1:0-855 GCF_057364565.1 Micrococcus sp. LASM2_SD2
CGCGCGGCCGGCCGCGCGGGCGTCGCGACCGGATCAGTTGGCGTGCAGGGCGTCGTTGAGCTCGACGGTGCGGCCGGCGCGGGGGAGGACCTCGACCACGCCGGAGGTGGAGTTGCGACGGAACAGCAGGTTCGGGACGCCGGAGAGCTCCACGGCCTTCACCACGGTCGGCTCCTCGCCCTCGCGCAGCACGGTGACGCGGGTGCCCGCGGTGACGTAGAGACCGGCCTCCACCACGGAGTCGTCGCCGATGGAGATGCCGATGCCGGCGTTCGCGCCGACGAGCACCCGCTCGCCGACCCGGACCTTCTGGGTGCCGCCGCCGGAGAGTGTGCCCATGATGGATACGCCGCCGCCGAGGTCGGAGCCGTCGCCGACCACCACGCCGGCGGAGATGCGGCCCTCGACCATGGAGGTGCCGAGGGTGCCCGCGTTGAAGTTGACGAAGCCCTCGTGCATCACGGTGGTGCCGGTGGCGAGGTGGGCGCCGAGGCGGACGCGGTCCGCGTCGCCGATGCGGACGCCGGAGGGCACCACGTAGTCGGTCATGCGCGGGAACTTGTCCACGCCGTAGACGTTGACGGTGCCGCGGGCACGCAGCCTGGCGCGGGTCAGCTCGAAGCCCTCTACGGAGCAGGGGCCGAAGTTGGTCCAGACCACGTTGGTGAGCAGCCCGAAGACGCCGTCCAGGTTCAGCTCGTTGGGGCGCACCAGGCGGTGCGAGAGGGCGTGCAGGCGAAGCCAGGCGTCGAGGGCGTCGGCGGGGGCGGCGTCCAGGTCCGCGGTGACCTCGACGACCTCCTGCGTGGTGCCGCGGTCGGCGTCGTCGGCCGCCGCGGCCCGCAGGGTCTCGGC
>NZ_JBNFOB010000431.1:0-844 GCF_057364565.1 Micrococcus sp. LASM2_SD2
TACTCGTGGCCGCCGCCGGGGAGGCCGGGGTCCGCCGCGGTCCAGGACACAGCACCGCCGCCGAGACCCGTCGCCTGCGCGGCGCCTGCTCCGGCGTGCCTTCGGACTCGGGCCGGCCCGCGTCACGGGGGCGCAGACCGGCCGGCTGGTGTCCATGATGACCGACTCGGTGGAACGGGTGACGGACTACCGGCAGGGCTATGTGGGGCGCCTGGCAGGCGCCGTGCTGGCCCCGCTGCTGACGATCGTGCTGGTGGCGGTGTGTGTGGACTGGCTGTCCGCCCTCGTGCTGCTCGTGCTGGTCCCGGTGATTCCGCTGGCCGTCCGGGGGTTCCAGCGGCTGGTGGCGGACGTGTCCAGCGCCTCCCGCGAGACCCGGCTGCGGCTGGCCGGTCAGTTCCTCGAGGCCATCCAGGGCCTGCCGACCCTGGTGGGGCTGCGCGCCGCCGGCCGGGTGGGGGACCGCCTCGAGGCCGCTGGCGAGGACAACCGGCAGGCCACCATGTCCCTGCTGGCGCGCAACCAGCTGATCCTCTTCGTCACCGAGGCCGTCTTCTCCCTGTTCATGGTCTCCGCCGCCGTGATCCTGGCCTGGGTGCGGCACGACGACGGCGCCGTCACCCTGGCCGGGGCCCTCGCCCTGGTGCTGCTCTCCACCCAGCTCACCGAGCCGATGAACCAGATCGGCGGGTTCTTCTACATCGGCATGGCCGGCCGTGCCGGGCAGCGGATGATGGCGGCGTTCGTGGACTGGGGCGTGCTGCCCTCCGGGCACGGTCACCCGGGCGGCAGGAAGGGGACGCAGCGCGGCCACGGCGGGGCGGCTGGCCGCCGCGGAGGAGGC
>NZ_JBNFOB010000432.1:0-843 GCF_057364565.1 Micrococcus sp. LASM2_SD2
CGCCAACCTCACCGGGCACCCGGACGCCGAGGTCGTCCACGGCGACGCCCTCGCCTGGGCGGCGGACCACCCAGGGGAGGCCGACGTCCTCTGGCTCGACCCCGCCCGCCGGCAGGTCACCGGCGGCGCCTCCGCCTCCCGCGTGTTCGACCCCGAGGCGTTCTCCCCGTCGCTGACGGACGTGTTCGCGCTCGCCGAGGGCGGCCGCAGCCTCGCCGTGAAGCTCGGTCCGGCCCTGCCGCACGAGGCCGTCCCGGCCGGCTGGGAGGCCCAGTGGGTCTCCGCCGACGGCGAGGTCACCGAGGTCTGCCTGTACACGGGCGCGGTCGCCCGTCCCGGGATCCGCCGGGCGGCCCTGGTGCTGCGCACCCGCGGGGAGCGGGCCGGAACAGCCGCGGAGCTGACCAGTCCCGTGGACCGGGACGGTTCCCCCGAGCTGGACGAGGTGGGCCGGACCGGGCTGGACGGGCTGCCGGGCGCCGTGCTCTACGAGCCGGACGGCGCCGTGATCCGGGCCGGCCTCGTCTCGGACCTCGGGGCCCGCTGGGGCGACGACGGCCGCCACACCCGGATGCTCGACGCGCACCTGGCGTACCTCGTCGCCGACGACGCCGTGGAGACGGACCTCGCGGCCGGCTACCGGATCGGCGCCGTCCACCCACTCCACGTCAAGCACCTGAAGCGGTGGGTGCGCGAGACGGGGGTGAGCCGTCTCGACGTGAAGAAGCGCGGCGTCTCCGTCACCCCGGAGCAGCTGCGCGCACAGCTGCTCGGCGGCGGGGGAGCGAGGAAGGCGGGCCCGGCGGCGGACCGGGCGGCCGGGGCCGTCGTCGAACGCGGCGG
>NZ_JBNFOB010000433.1:0-838 GCF_057364565.1 Micrococcus sp. LASM2_SD2
ACGGCCAGCACCGGCTCTCCGCGTCCCCGCACCCCGGCCGTCCGGCAGGCCGTCCCGGCCGGTCCCGTCCGCGGACCCGCGCGGCAACGTCCGCACCCGCATGGTCCGGGCACCGCAGCGCGTCCAGTGCGGATACCCGGGGCGGCGCCTGCACGCGGGCCAGGACGCGTTCCCGGGCCGCCTCGGCGTCCTCGGAGGAGTGGAAGGCCGCGCCGATCTCGCGGAGGGGCAGGTAGACCTCGGCGGCGATCACCAGGACCACCAGCCCCTCGGCGAGCCCCAGGCTCCCGGAGACGAGCCGGACGCCGATCACCACGGCCACCACCGCCACGGACAGGGAGGCGAGCAGCTCCAGGACCAGGCCGGACAGGAAGGCGGTGCGCAGCGTGCCCATCGTGGCCGCACGGTGGCGCTCGGCGACGCGTTCGAGCGAGCGGCGCTGCACGCCGGCCCGGTGCAGCCCGACGAGCACCGGCAGGCCGCGGGCAGCTCGGCCAGCTGGGCCGAGAGCCGGTCCAGCCCCGCGGCCGCAGCGGCGATGCGCTCGGCGGTGTGCCGGCCGATGAGCACCATGAACAGCGGCACGAGGGGCAGCGTGAGGACCAGCAGCAGCGCGGACAGTGGGTCGCGCAGCAGGGCCCACCCGATCAGCGCCGGCGGGACCACGGCGGCAGCGGCCAGGGCGGGCAGGACCTTGGCATGGTAGTCGTCCAGGCCGTCCAATCCGCGGGTGACGAGCACGGCGTCCGGGCCGACGTCGCCCGAGGGCGTCCGCCTCGAGCAGGCGCCGGCGCAGCAGGGAGCGGCGCAGCTCCCCCTGGACGCGCAGCGATGTGCG
>NZ_JBNFOB010000434.1:0-833 GCF_057364565.1 Micrococcus sp. LASM2_SD2
GCGTCCAGGACCGCGTCGGGGCCGCGGCCGCCGGTGCGCTCGCGGAGCACTCGGCCTCGCCGCCGTCGGCGTCCAGGACCTCGATGCCGTGCCGGGCCGCCATCGCGCGCCGCTCGGGGACCGGGTCGACGCCGATCACCCGGTACCCCAGGTGCACGCCGATGCGGGCCGCCAGCTGGCCGATGGGGCCGAGGCCGAGCACCGCGAGCGTGCCGCCGTCGGGGACGTTCGCGTACTGGACCCCCTGCCAGGCGGTGGGGACGACGTCCGAGAGGAACAGCCACTGCTCATCCGGGCCGGTGTGCGGCACCTTCACGGGGCCGTAGTCCGCGTGGGGCACGCGCAGCAACTCGGCCTGCCCGCCGGGGACGGAGCCGTAGAGCCGGGAGTAGCCGAAGAGGGCGGCGCCGGAGCCCTGCTCCCGCACCTGGGTGGTCTCGCACTGGGACTGCAGCCCGCGCTGACACATCCAGCACCGACCGCAGGAGATGGTGAAGGGCACGACCACCCGGTCACCGGGCCGGATGTGGGTGACCTCGGACCCGACCTCGCGGACGATGCCCATCGGCTCGTGCCCGATCACGTCCCCCGCGTCCATGAACGGCCCCAGGACCTCGTACAGATGCAGGTCCGACCCGCAGATGCCGGTCGAGGTGACCTCGATGATCGCGTCCGTCGGCTCCTGGATCCGAGGATCCGGGACGTCCTCGACGGCGACGTTGCGCTTTCCCTGCCATGTGAGTGCTCGCATGGTGCGACCGTAACCGCGCCGGGCGGGCCGGCGGAAGCGTGCAGGCGCGGCGGGGCCGGCCACCTCGCCCGGGGGAGCGGCC
>NZ_JBNFOB010000435.1:0-827 GCF_057364565.1 Micrococcus sp. LASM2_SD2
CGCTGGGCGCGCGGTCCTGCTGGGGTGCGCCCGTCTCGGCGCCCGTGCCTGACGCCTGCGCGGTGGCCGGGGTGTCGCCCGCCGGGGTCTCGGCGGCGCGTCGGGGTGCGCGTCGGTCGGACTTCGCCACGGTGCTCCTCGTCGGGTCGGGGTCTGGCCCGGGTCCTGAGCTGCGGTCGCCGCAGGGGCGCCGTCACCCGGGACACAGGGGCCGATTCTGCGTCAGTCTACCGCTCAGGCGGTGCCGGGCTCGGTGAGGAAGTCGATGAGTTCCTCCACACGTCCCAGCAGGGAGGGCTCGAGGTCCGCGTAGGTGCGGACCTGGGAGAGCAGGCGCTTCCAGCCGAGTCCGACATCCTCCTTGGTACGGTGCGGCCAGCCGAGGCCGCGGAGGATGCCGGTCTTCCAGTCCTGCCCCTTGGGCACCACGGGCCAGGCGTCGATGCCGATCACCTGGGGCTTGATCACCTGCCAGACGTCCACGTAGGGGTGGCCCAGGATGAGCACGTTGCCGGCCGCGCCGGGGGTGCGCATGGCCTTGGCGGCGATCCGCTCCTCCTTGGAGCCGGGCACCAGGTGGTCCACCAGGATCCCGAGCCGCCTCCGGCTCGAGGGGCCGAACTCGCGGATGGCGCCGGCGAGGTCGTCCACGCCGTGCAGCGGCTCCACCACGATGCCCTCGTGGCGCAGGTCCTCGCCCCAGACCTTCTCCACCAGCTCGGCGTCGTGGGCGCCCTCCACCCAGATCCGCGAGGCCCGCGCCGTGCGTGCGCGGGCGCCCTCCACCCGCACGGACCCGGAGGCCGTGCGCTGCGGGCCCGCTGCAC
>NZ_JBNFOB010000436.1:0-824 GCF_057364565.1 Micrococcus sp. LASM2_SD2
GATCCGACGTCGACGCCGTGTGCCGCGGGCGGCACCGTCGGGGTCCGACGTCGGCCGCGCCCGCGTGGGGCTGGCCACCGCGGACCCGGACGGGCTGATCGCGACCCCGCTGCGTACCCTCCGCCGGGACCAGAAGAAGGGGTCCGACCTGCGCCTGGCCGTGCAGGAGGTCCTCGACACGGACGCCGTGGCCGTCTACGTCGGCCTCCCGCTGAACCTGCAGGGTCGGTGGACCCCGTCCACGGAGGACGCGGTGGACTATGCCCGGCGGCTGGCGGACGCGTTGGCCGAGGCCGGCTCGGACGCCGCGGTCCGCCTCGTGGACGAGCGCATGTCCACCGTGTCCGCCCAGCGTCAGCTGCAGGCCTCGGGACGCACGGTGAAGGACAGCCGCGCCGTGATCGACCAGGCCGCCGCCGTGGCCATCCTGCAGGCCGCGCTGGACACCCAGCGCCGGACCGGTGCCTGGGCCGGCGACCCCGCGTCCGACCTGACCGAGGAGAGCACCCGATGACCCGCCCCGGAGACGACCTGCCCCCGGAGCACCGTGCCCACGACCCGCTGCCCGGCGATCCGCTGCCCGGTGGCCCGGTGCCGGAGAACGTCACGGACGACGACCTCTTCGACACCTTCCGCCTGCCCGGCGAGCCTCCCCGCTCGGAGCAGGGAATGTCTCCCCGCACGGAGGAGGGGGCGCCGCCGCGCTCGGAGGAGGGGGCGCCGGCACCGCACCAGGGCGGGGACGCCCGCACGGGTGCGTCCGCTCTTCCCGACGACGGTGGCGCACCGGGGCCGGACGGCTCTCCCGAGCCGGTGGCCGGGGG
>NZ_JBNFOB010000437.1:0-823 GCF_057364565.1 Micrococcus sp. LASM2_SD2
GATGTGCGCGTGCCGCTGGCGGACCCGGCGGCGGTGGTGGTCGGGCGGCGCAGGCACGCCGACCCGACCGTGGCGGAGCGTGGCTGGGTGCCGGGAGAGGCATTGCCGGAAGGCGCCGAGCTGGAGGAGCCGGCCTGGCTGCTGGACGGCTACCGGCAGACGACGGACCTGCGGCGGGCCGATGCGACGTCCTACCGGTTCGTGATCTCCGCCGTGCTGACGGTGGCGCGTCAGGTCTATGCGGAGGCCGGCGGGTTCGACCCAGCCTTCGTGGGCTACGGCGGCGAGGACTGGGAGCTCGGGTATCGGCTCTGGCGGTGCGGGGCACACCTGCGGCACGTGCGCGAGGCCGTGGCCTGGCAGTTCGGCGAGGACTTCGGCGGCCGCGAGGACCCCGGTGAAGCGCGACGTGTGAAGAACGCCGAGGCCATGACCCTGGCGGCGAAGATCGCGGCGCCGACTGGCCGAGGCTGGACGCTCGGGCTCGGTGCGGCGGGGACCGGAGGCGTCCGGCGTGTGGGCGTGCGGATGCTGTTCTCACCCGGTGAGAACGACGACGGCGGCGTGGTCTCCCGAGATGCCCCGGTGGACGAGGCCGCCGTGGTGCTTGGTGTGGACGCCGCCCTGCAGACGTTCCCGGCCGCTCCGGTGACGGTGGACGTGAGCGGATCAGGCGCCGCGGCGCGCGGCTGCCTGGAGGACCCGCGGGTGGTGGCGGTGACCTCAGCGGAGGATGAGGCGCTGGCCGCGCCCGCGCTGGACGAGGCCCCGGACTGGGACGTGCTCCTCCATGAACCGCTGCGGCCTGCCGTGCCCGGGCGCC
>NZ_JBNFOB010000438.1:0-821 GCF_057364565.1 Micrococcus sp. LASM2_SD2
CCGCGGGACGAGCCGCCCCGCTCCGGCGGCTCGCACCCGGCCTGACGTCGGCCCGGCCCGGCCCGGCACGGCCGCACTCCCCCGGTCCTCAGTCCCGGCCCAGGGCCTGACGCAGGATCCTCTCCAGCTCCTCCTCACCAGGGAGCGCCTCCATGGTGCGCTCCTGTCCGTGCGCGATGTACACGAAGCTCGCGCGGATGTTCTCCAGCGGGATCCCGTGCAGACGTGAGAACGCCAGCCGGTAGACCGCCAGCTGGAGGGCCTTATTTTCCAGGTCCTTGCCGTGTGGGACGCGGCCGGTCTTCCAGTCCACCAGCTCCCACCGCGCGTCCGGGTCGAAGGGTTGCCCGGGGTCGCCGCCGTCCCGGTACACAGCGTCCACGCGGCCGCGCAATGTCACCCCGGCGACCGTGGTCTCCAGCGGGGCCTCCACGAACGCGGGGGTGCGATCCGCCCAGCGTGAGGCCAGGAACCACTGCTGCATCGGCTCGAGGTCGAGGGCGTCGTCCATCCACTGGTCCGCGGCGTCGTCCGGGTCGTCGATGTCCAGCATGCCGGTGGCCTCGAAGCGGTCCTCCAGCCAGGCGTGGAAGGCCGTGCCGCGGCGGGCCGCACGCGCCGGGGGCCTGGGCATGGGGCGGCGGAGCTGCTCGGCGACGGCCTCCGGGTCCTCGGCCAGCTCCCCGTAGAGCGAGACGGACAGGTGCTGGGGCAGCGCGACCTCGCCGCTGGCGTCCTGCAGCGCGCGCTCGCGGAGGACGGCCCCACTCCAGCTGCGCCCCGAGCGGCGAGCCGAGGTCCAGGTCGCCCGGGTCTGCGGC
>NZ_JBNFOB010000439.1:0-812 GCF_057364565.1 Micrococcus sp. LASM2_SD2
GCTCGCCGCGCTCGGCGGCGGCCACACGGCCCAGAGCACGGTCTCCGCGGTGGCGCCCGCCTCACGCGCCGCGTCGAGTCCGGCGTGCAGCATGCGGGACAGACGCTGCAGGCCGTGGTGGCGCGGAGCCTCCTCCTCCAGCAGCGAGGGGTCCAGCAGGGCGGCCGGCAGAAGCTGTTCGGAACCGCGGCGCCCCCCGCGGGCACGTTCGGCCGCCAGTAGGTCCTGGCGCAGGCGGCGCAGGTGCAGCGGCGTGGTGCCGCCGTAGCGTCCGCGCAGCAGGTGCTGCACGTCGAGGGAGTCCAGCACCCCGGTGAGGGCGACCTCCCGTTCCTCCTCGGCGGTGTCCCGGCCGTCCTCGTCCACCAGCGCCGCGACCACCGTGAGCAGGTGCAGCAACGGGGCCACGGCGGGCTCATCCTTCAGGACAGTGCCGGCGACGTCCCGGACCACCGGCACCCCCTCGGACTCGAGGAATCCGGTGAGCTCGGCGACGCGGGATCCCGAGCGCGCGATGACCGCGATGTCCTCCAGCGGCACGCCCTGGCCATGGTGCACCTGCAGCACGCGCTGCAGCACGAGGCGGTCCTCGTGGGCGGCGGTGGGCACCACGTGGACCTCGGCGGACGGGGCGGAGGCCGCGGCCCCGGACGGGGCGGCCTCGGCGGTATCGTCCTCGGCGGTATCGTCCTCGGCGGCGAGGGTCAGCTCGCGCACGCGCGCCAGCTCGGCGGACGGGGTGGCCACGCGCGCGCCCGACCCGCCGCCCCAGGCCCTCGAGCCAGCCCGGCGCGGACATGGCGGTGGCCCTG
>NZ_JBNFOB010000440.1:0-803 GCF_057364565.1 Micrococcus sp. LASM2_SD2
CGCCGGCGCCGCCGAGGAGCTGCGCCGCCGCATCGAGACCGCCTCGCTGGCCCCGGGGCACCCGTCTCGGGGAGGTGGCGCTCGCCGCCGAGCTGGACGTCAGCCGCAACAGCCTCCGTGAGGCCTTCGCCGCGCTCGTGGCCGAGCGGCTGCTCATCCGGCGCCCCAACCGCGGCGTCTTCGTGGCCTCCCCGGACGTCCAGCAGGTCCGCGAGATCTACCGCACCCGCCGCATCATCGAGCTCGGCGCCCTGCGCTTCGGCGAGGTCACGGCGGAGGTGGAGGCCGACCTGCGCCGCGTGGTCGACATGCTCTCCCCGACGCCCACCACGGTGGACCCGCTGCTGATGGGCGACGCCAACCAGTGCCTGCACGGCGCGATCGCCGCGATGACGCGTGCCCCGGACCTGCAGCGCACCCTCCGCCAGACGATGGTCCGCATGCGCCTGGCCTTCCAGCCCATGGACCGTGAGACCGATCTGCATTCCCGCTTCGCCGAGCGGAACCTCCAGATCGCCCAGGCGCTGCTGGAGGACCGTGCCGAGGGGCTCGGCGAGATGTTCTCGGCCTACCTGGACGAGTCCGAGCAGTTCGTCCTGGACCACCTCTACGAGCGGGCCGAGTCCCACTCCTGACGTCCTGACGCGACCTCACGACGACGGCCGCCCACCCTGGCAGGGTGTGCACTGCTCCCCGGAAGTTGGACTCCTATTCAAGTCCGACTCACCCGGGGAGCAGTGCTGTGCCAGCACCATCGAAACTCACACCAGAACAACGAGAACAGGCCATCGACCTGTTCGAGC
>NZ_JBNFOB010000441.1:0-802 GCF_057364565.1 Micrococcus sp. LASM2_SD2
CGTCCGCGACCACGGGCGGCGGGGCCGCGTCCGGGGCGTAGCCGTTCTGCACTCCGACGCTCACCTGCATCGGCCGCCCGGGCGTGGGCCAGAGCGCGAAGGTGGCGATGAGGGCGGCCGCGGCGACCGCGCCCACGGTGATCGTCAATGCGCGCGGGAGGAACTCGGTCCAGGACCGGGCCGTGAGCCGCGCGCTGCGGGTGGGGGCCACGGACGCCGGCCAGGTCCTCTGGGCCACCCAGTAGACCAGGGGCAGCCACAGGGTCGGCATCAGGGCGTTCAGGCCCATGCTCATGGTCACCTCGGAGGCCGGCACCGCGTGCATGCCGGCGCCGAGGGAGGGGAACGACGTCCGGTCGTCGACGACGGCGAGCTCCGTCAGCGCCGCGGTGCTCGTGGCGAAGAGGCCGATCAGCGAGGTCACCATCCCGTGGGAGCGCGCCGCGTGCAGGGGATAGCGCTGCGCGTCGTTCACGAAGAGTCGCACCACCGCGTAGACCACGGCGATCGACACCGCGACTCCGAACAGCGAGGTCAGCATGTAGAGCTGCATGGTCTTCCACCTTCGTCGAACGACGCCCGGTCGGCTCCGCCTTGTTATGTATCAACGTATCAATACATTGATACATGCGGAAGCCTGCGGACATCACGGTCCGGACACGACGACGGCCGCTCACCCTGGTGCACTGGTCCCCGGTTGTTGGACTGGTAATCAGAGCGTAAGCGCCCTGTCTTCCTCGAGGGCCTGTTCCCGATACTTCATCGGGGTCAGGCCCTCGAGTCGTTGCTGGATCCGGTGGTA
>NZ_JBNFOB010000442.1:0-801 GCF_057364565.1 Micrococcus sp. LASM2_SD2
GTGGCGACCGCCCGCCGGATCCCGGCGGCCCGCCGGTTCGACTCCCGGGAGCCTCGCTTCGACGGCGCACACGCCGCCGACGTGCAGGACCGGGAGCACCGCCGCACCCCCGCCGGGCATGGACACTCCACGTCCCGTCCGGGCTCGGCTCCGGCCTCCGGCCCGGCCATCCCCTCCCTGGAGGTGGACGGACGCCTGCACCCGCTGGAGCAGGAGGACGTCGTCGTCGGACGCTCCCACGAGCGTGCGGACCTGGTGCTGACCGACTCCTCGGTCTCCCGCGAGCACGTCCGCCTGATCCGCACGGGGCGGAACGTGACGCTGATCGACCTGGGCTCCCGCAACGGCGTCACGGTGAACGGCCGTCGGGTTGACGGGTCCGCCGCGCTCCACGACAGTGATCGCATCACCGTGGGACAGACCACCCTGGTGTTCCACGCCGCCGAGGGGCAGGAGGGCCGATGAGCGAACTCGCCATCGCCGCACTGCGGTTCGGGCTCCTGCTGGCCCTGTGGATCCTGATCGTCTCGATCGTCACCCGCCCCGCGCGGCACCTCGAGCAGCGCGAGACCGGGCCGGGGTCGCGGTGGGTCGGCGGCCGGCACCCGTTGTACAGGTGGGTCGCCACGGAGGCTCCGGCGGAGATCGCCTCGAGCGTCCGGCCGTAGTCCGCCGCCGTGTGTCCGATCCCGACGACGGCACCCGCCGCCGTCAGCCGCCGCACCGACTCGAGGGCGCCGGGCAGCTCCGGCGCGAGGGTCACCATGAGGGGGACCCCGTCCGCGGCGGCGAGCAGCCGGT
>NZ_JBNFOB010000443.1:0-800 GCF_057364565.1 Micrococcus sp. LASM2_SD2
GGCGGCTCACCTCCGGCGAGCGCCTCCACCCTCCCCGCACCGGCCTCCTCCGCACCCGCGTCCTCCCGCCACCCCGACGTCGGAGCCGGAACCGGAGGGCCCCGCGCCGGCCCCGGCCGGCGGGACGCAGACGATCGACCTCCACGGGCTCGCCTTCGACCTCCCGGCGGACTGGGAGGAGGTCGACCGGACGAACCAGACCACCGTCAGGGCGGACGGCACCAGCCCGGACGTGCACCGCGTCTGGCGGACCGCGCTGCCGGACCGGCCGCAGCAGGCCGTGGCCGTGGTGGAGTACCGGGAGGACCGGCAGTCGGTGGACGGGTCCCTCAGCGACGAGGAGCTCACCGCCCGCATCCGCGACTGGGCCAGGACGACCGTCGAGTCCCTCGCGGAGGCGGGGCCGCGGCAGGTCGGGGTCTCCCTGGAGCTGAACGGGCTGGGCTGCGAGCAGGGCAGCGTGCGGATGTCCGGGTCGCCGCAGCTGGCGGACGTCGGGCCGGACGGCACCGGCCAGGCGATCCGCATGGACTACCGCTGCCGGGCGTTCGTGGACCCGCGGCTCGGCGAGGTGGTGGGGCACCGCTGGGTGACCACGGACCTGGAGGGCACACGCCGGGACGTGTACGTGACGGCGTACGCCGGATGGCTCTCGGCGATCGAGGAGCCGGAGCTCACCCGTTGGATCGTGGAGTCCATCCGGCCGCAGTGAGGGCCGAGTGCGCATGGCGCACCGGTGCCCCGGCCTCCCCGCGCCCGGCCTCCCCCGCGCCGCCCCGAGGCGCACGGACGAGGCGGCG
>NZ_JBNFOB010000444.1:0-790 GCF_057364565.1 Micrococcus sp. LASM2_SD2
TAGGTGATGTCAGCGACCCAGAGCCGGTGTGGGCGCTCGGCAGTGAAGCGGCGCTCGACCAGGTCAGGACGAGCATCCGGCTCACCTGCCGGCCTCGTGGTGATCGGCTTACGGCCGCGCCGAACCCCTTCCACGCCAGCGAGCTTCATCAGGCGGGCGACCTGGTCCCGGCCGATCTCCCACCCGGCGCGGGCCATGGCGTGGTGCATCTTTCGGACGCCGTAGACGCTGTAGTTCTCCGCGTGGACCCGCCGGATCTCCTCGATGAGGATCTCGTCCCGCAGCGTTCTCGAAGATCTGGGGCGTGTCTTCGCGGCGCGGTAGCCGCGGGAGGTGATGAACCCACACTCTGTCGCACGCAGGGTGCGACAGATGGCCTCGACCCCGAACTGATCGCGGTGTTCGTCGATGAACGCGATCATCTCGTCGTGGGGCGGTCGAGTTCCGCTGCGAAAAAAGCCGAGGCCTTGCGCAGGATCTCGTTCGCGCGGCGCAGCTCGAGGTTCTCCCGGCGCAGCCGGCGCATCTCTTCACACTCGTCAGTGCTCACACCGGGGGTCTCGCCTCGGTCGACGCGGCTTTGCTTCCACCAGTTCCGCAGGGTGTGGGGTGAGATCCCGCCGAGGGCTTCGCCCACGGCCGCGCAGGCGGCCCAACCGGAGCACTGCTCGGCGCGGATGCGCTCCTCGATGAGCTGCAATGCCTTCGCCTTGAACTCGGGGCTGTACTTCTGGGGCATGGTCCGATCCTCCTTGAGGAAGTAGGTCGGAACGAAACCCAGGGCGCTTCA
>NZ_JBNFOB010000445.1:0-787 GCF_057364565.1 Micrococcus sp. LASM2_SD2
CCGTGGCTTCGGCCCGGACGCGTCAGAAGGCGCGGGCGCGGAAGACCGAGTCCTCGTCCAGCGTCCTGCCGGGCCCCGGCTGCTGCCCCGCGATGCGCGGCTCGCGCAGCCCGAAGAACCCGCCGCCGGGGATGGTCTCGACCTCCAGACGCAGGCCCGCCTCTGCGGCCCGGGCGCGGGCCTCATCGAGGGTCAGGCCCTGTACGTCCGGCACGGCCACCTGACGGGGGCCCTCGGACACCGTCAGCCGCACGACCGAGTTCCGAGTCGTCGTCGCCCCGGGGGCGGGCACCTGGGAGATGACCTGTCCCTCCGGGACCTCGCGATCATGCCGCGACTGCTCGACCCGTGTCAGCAGGCCTGCGTCCCGGGCCGCCAGCCGCGCGTCGACCGCATCCCGCCCGACCAGGTCCGGGGCCAGCACGGGAGCAGGGCCCGCCGAGACGGTGAGCTCCACCCGGTCTCCGGACCGGACCTCGGTGCCCGGGGCGGGGACGGTCGCGACGACGGCACCGGCCGAGTAGACCTCGTCGTGGCGGTTCGAGACGTCCACCTGCAGACCTGCCTCGTGGAGACGGGCCACGGCCGTCTCCCGATCTGTGCCGCCGAGGTCCGGCACCGTGGACGACGCCCCGGAGAACGGGACATTGCCTGCTCCGAGGGTCCAGCCCAGCAGGATCGCCATGCCGGTGAGCAGCAGCGTCACGGCGGCCCCGGTGGCCAGCGTGCGTCCCGTTCGCCCCGGCCCACGTCCAGCGTCGGGGCGCTGGGCCGCGCGGCGGCGCTG
>NZ_JBNFOB010000446.1:0-786 GCF_057364565.1 Micrococcus sp. LASM2_SD2
CGCGGAGCGGGCCGGCCGCCGAGCCGGTGGACCCGGACGGCCGGGCCGTGCAGGCAAAGGAGAGCAGCTCGCCGCCGCAGGACAGCAGCGAGCAGCAGCGGGACAACCGGCCGCAGGGCAGCAAGGAGCAGACATGACCCCCACGCAGGACACCGCCGACACCCGGCGCGCCGAGCTCACCGCCCTGCCGGGCGTGGAGCAGGTCCTCTCGGACGAGGGCCTGTCCGCAATCGTCGGCCGCCGGGTGGAGGCCGTGCACGAGCGGGTGAAGCCGGGGCAGTCGATCATCGTCTCCTGGCGCGCCGTGGGCACGGACGGCACCGAGTCCCTCACCGCCTCCCTGGAGGAGTCGGACCACGGCTGGCTCATGCTCACGTCCGACGCGGACAAGGTGCGCAGCGCACAGCGGCGCGCCGAGAAGCTCGGGCTCGAGGGCCACGTCCGCGTCCATCCCTGGGACGGGGACGCCACGGTGCTGTGGGGCAGCGTGTGGACCGACCCGGCCCTGGCCGTGCCGATCCGCCGGGCCCGGGACGTGCTCCAGCGGCGTCACCCGCAGGCGCGCTCCTGGACCGTGCTGCGGCACAATCCCAAGCGCCGCGTGGTGGTGCGGGTGGGTGATGAGGTCGTCCGGATCCACGCCGACCGCCTGGACGGCGCGGACGGGATGCTCGCCACCGTGGCCCGCTGGGACGCCGCCGGCGCGCCCGTGCTCGCCCTGGAGCCGGTGGGCATCAAGGGCACCGCCGCCGCCTCCCCGTTCTGGGGGCGCCGGAGACCTGGACG
>NZ_JBNFOB010000447.1:0-785 GCF_057364565.1 Micrococcus sp. LASM2_SD2
CTCGCCCCCCGGCGGGACGGCCCCGCCCTGCTTGCTTGCGGGGCCCGCCCCTGCTTGTTTCGTGCTCGGCCCTGCTGCTGGGCCTGCTCGAGTCCCCGGTGGCGGTGATCCTGTGCCACTACGGGGTCCTGTTCGCCCCTGGCCCCCTCCCCTGCTGCGGCTGGGCACCCGTGCCGCCCTGTCCGCTGGGGTCGCCTGGACGCTGCTGGGCCCGGTGGCGGTCCTCGCCGTCACCGCGGCGGGGTGGGCGGCGGTCGGCCGCACCGCCCTGTCCGTGGACGGCCGGCTGTGGACCTCCCCCATGCCGACGGACCTGCTGCGCCCGGGCGTCCTGGGCCTGGACCTGCTGCTGACCGGCTACTACCCGCTGCTGTCCTGGGGCGGGTTCCTGCTGCTGGGCATCGGCCTGGGCCGGGCCCTCGAGGCCGCCCGGGACGGCATGAAGTCCGCGGCGAACCCGCCCTCCGCACCCACGGCGGCTGGGACCGGCACAGGCTCCGCCGCGGAGTCCCGGATGCGGCGGACTTCGCTGCGCATGCTCGTCGGCGGTGCCGCGGCCGGGGCGGTGGGGTCCGCCCTGTGGCTGCTGCTCCCCCGCAGCGCGGCCGTCCTGGAGCGCGTCGCCGCCGCCACCGGGCAACCGCCGCAGTCCCTGCACTCGTCCCTGCTGACCGGCGAGCACACCCTCGTCTGGCTGATCCCGGATCCACTGTGGCTGGCGCTCGCCGTGCCGCACGGCGGCGGCGTGGGCGAGGCGCTGCGTGCCGCCGGGGCGGCCACCGCCG
>NZ_JBNFOB010000448.1:0-769 GCF_057364565.1 Micrococcus sp. LASM2_SD2
GTGCAGCCACGCCCCCCGCCGAGATCCGCCGCCGCACCCGCGGCAACCCGCTGGCCGCCGGCCTCGTGGCCTTCGGCGCCGGCATGCTCCTGGGCTCCCTCGCCCCGAGCAGCCGCGCCGAGCAGCACGCTGCGCACCAGGTGAAGAAGTCCGCCGCCCCGCTGGTGGACGAGGCCAAGTCCGCCGCCATGGACATGCGCGAGCAGCTCGAGCCGGAGGTCCGCGAGGCCGCCGACTCCGTGAAGCAGACCGCTGTGGAGGGCGGAGAGCACCTCAAGGAGCAGGGCGGCGAGGCCGCCGGCGAGCTCAAGGACCAGGGTCAGCAGTCCGCCGGCCACATGAAGGACCAGTCGAAGAACTGACCTGACCTGACGGTCCGGACGGCATCGTCGGGTCCTCCCGGACCGACGTGGCGCCACGCCACGGCCCCTCGCCCTGTGCACGCAGGGCGAGGGGCCGTCGTCGTGGAAGGGCGGACGGGCACTGGCCTGTGCAGGGCACGGTCCCCACTGTGTCCCGGTCACCCGACGTTCACCGACTGGCCGTGCAGGGGACTCCGGACCGTGGGGCGGACGTCGTCCTCGTGCGGGGTGATGGAGGCGAGGGTGCGCCGTCACATCCCCTGAACGCACCAGACCCGAGAGGACCCTCCCATGCCTCAGTCCACCTCCGCCCGCGTCCTGCGCCGGACCGCCGTCGCCGCCGCGGCCCTCGCCGTGGCTGCCCCGATGTCCGTCCCGACGGCGGTCGCGGCTCCCGCCTCCGCCGC
>NZ_JBNFOB010000449.1:0-757 GCF_057364565.1 Micrococcus sp. LASM2_SD2
TTCACGCCCTCCCCGGCCAGGACCATATGCACCCGCCGGTGCCCGTACCGGCGGCCGTTGCCGGCCACGATCCTCCGGATCCGGGCCTTCAGGTCCGTGTACCGGTCCACACGATCGGCCACCAACACCTGGTGGAAGTACGTCGAGCGGGCCAAGCACGCGACCTGCAGCAACACCCTGAGCGGGAACCGTGCCCTGAGACTGGTCACTGCGGCTGCTCTCACCGCAGTCCTTGCTGTCTCAAGGCCTTGAGTTTTTCCAGGTAGGCGACCTTGGCCCGCAGGAACTCGTTCTCACGCTCCAGGTCCGCCACACGGTCCTGGCCCGGTGCCGGGGCCGGCTTGCGCCCGGGCTTCTTCGGGCGCAGACCGTCCTGACCGTGTTCCCGGTAGTCCTGGGCCCACCGCTGGATCAGTCGAGGGGTCGAGACCTGGTACTCGGCCGCCAACGCGTTGGCGGTCTCACCGGCCAGATACCTCCGGGCGATCAGCAGCTTCGTCTCGAACGAGTACGTCTTCTTCGATGGGTTGGCCACAAGAGCCAGCTTCCCATGCAGCCGCCACCGGTACTCCAAGCGTTCGACCGACCACACAGGTGCTCCGGTCATCCTGGCGACCACCACGTGGTGATGGCCTTGCTCGAACAGGTCGATGGCCTGTTCTCGTTGTTCTGGTGTGAGTTTCGATGGTGCTGGCACAGCACTGCTCCCCGGGTGAGTCGGACTTGAATAGGAGTCCAACTTCCGGGGAGCAGTGCA
>NZ_JBNFOB010000450.1:0-746 GCF_057364565.1 Micrococcus sp. LASM2_SD2
CCAGGCCGCCCGGGCCGTGCGGCAGGAGCGCAGCCGCGCCGCCGAGCTCGCCGCGGAGCAGCTGGCGGTCCGACTCGTGGTGCCGCTCGGGCTCTGCCACCTGCCCGCCTTCGTCTGCCTCGGTGTGCTGCCCCTGCTGCTGACCATGCTGCGCGGCCCGGCGTGATCCCCGGGGACGGTCCTCCCGTCCTCCACAGCGGACCGACACGCCGTCCCTGTCCACGGCACGCGGAACCGGCCGGGCGGGCAGGGCCCCGGATCGCGAAGCCTGGAGGCATCGGGCATCCGGCCCGTGCGGACCGCGTCAGAGGCGGCCCGCCACACCGATGGAGGGACACACCGTGAACCACACCGACCAGACCACCGAGAACACCCGCGCCGTCGCAGCGGCCTCCGAGGCGGCGGCCGAGGCCGTCCAGCTCGCCGCCGTGCAGACGCTCGGCGCCCGCCGCGCCGCCTCCTGGACCGCGAAGCTCCAGGACGATGCCGGCGCCACCACTGCTGAATACGCAATCTTGACTTTGGCTGCCGTGGGCTTCGCCGGTGTGCTGGCCGTCGTGCTCTCCAGCGGCGACGTGCAGGGCCTGCTCGCCGACCTCGTGGGCGAGGCGCTGAACCGTGGCTGACACCCACACCGATCCGCTCCGGGCCGGGCGGGAGAGCACCGCCCGGCCCGGGGTCGGGCCGGTCCTCAGCGCACCCGGCAGGCGTGCCCTCCCGCGCGCCCACGGCCGTCTCCTCTCCGG
>NZ_JBNFOB010000451.1:0-743 GCF_057364565.1 Micrococcus sp. LASM2_SD2
GACCGCGGGCACGGTCCGGCGTGCAGGCGGTGCAGCGCGCATGCCGGTCCCCTTCGCGTCGGTGTCACGGGCAGGTGATCACCACTCATGCCCCGGACGTCCCATTCTACGCCCGCCGTGCGACCTTCGGACCTTCACGTGCCTCACATCCTGCCGGGCACGCGGCAGGGGCGCCCCACCCGGGGGTGGGGCGCCCTGCGTGCGCTGACGGTCACGCCGTCATCGGCGTGCCCGTGCGGCGGCTCACTCGGAGGCGGCGGCCTTCAGCTTGGAGCCGGCGGTCACCTTGACCGAGTAGCCGGCCGGGATGGTGATCTCCTCGCCGGTGCGCGGGTTGCGGCCGGTGCGCTCCTTGCGCTCGGTGCGGTCCACGGCCAGCCAGCCGGGGATCGAGACCTTCTCACCCTTCTTCACCTGAGCGGAGAAGACCTCGAAGACGGCGTCCAGCACATCGCTGACGGCGGCCTGGGTGTTGCCGGAGCGCTCGGCGACGGCAGCGACGAGCTCCTTGCGGTTCATAGCCATGGAAGTCCTCCTGAGTAATGGGACATCTGTAGGGGTGTTCCCGGGTTTTCCCCGGGCTTCCATGCCCGAACGTACCATCGACGACGCCGTCCCGCCCTCCCCAGCGGCCTGATCCTGCGATTTTCAGGCGATTCCAAGGGTTGATGCCGCCCCTCCGGGCCGCGGACCGTCCGCCGGCAGGGAGCCGCGGCCGCTCCCGGGAGTGCGCCGGGATCACG
>NZ_JBNFOB010000452.1:0-733 GCF_057364565.1 Micrococcus sp. LASM2_SD2
CCGTGCACGGGGAGGGGAAGGGCCGTCGTCGTGCACGGCCGGCGGACGCCGGCGACGAGGCCGCGCAGAACGAGCTGGCCCGCGCCGCCCACGGACGGCAGCACTACCGCCTCGTCCCGTGGACCCGGGGTGACGCGGAGCTGAACTACCGCCGTTTCTTCACCATCACCACCCTCGCCGGCGTGCGCGTGGAAGACCCCGAGGTCTTCGCCGCCACCCACGCGGAGGTGGCCCGGTGGGTGGAGAACGGCTGGGTGCAGGGTCTGCGCGTGGACCACCCGGACGGCCTGGCCGACCCCGGCCAGTACGCTGAGCGCCTGCGC
This sequence comes from Micrococcus sp. LASM2_SD2, assembly GCF_057364565.1. Lineage (NCBI taxonomy): Bacteria > Bacillati > Actinomycetota > Actinomycetes > Micrococcales > Micrococcaceae > Micrococcus > Micrococcus sp. LASM2_SD2. The sequence continues at coordinate 324 of NZ_JBNFOB010000452.1, forward strand.
GCCCTGTTGCCGGACGGGCCGATCTGGATCGAGAAGATCCTCGAGCCCGGCGAGGACCTGCCCGCCGCCTGGCCCGTGGAGGGCACCACCGGCTACGACGCGCTCGGCGAGATCGACCGCGCCCTCACCCCGGCCTCTGCCGCCGGCACCGCTGAGGAGGACGCCGAACAGAAGGCCCGCTGGGCACAGCTGGTGCTCGAGGCCAAGCGGGACGTGGCCGCCGGTCAGCTGGCCGCGGAGACCGCCCGCCTGGTCCGTGAACTGCGCCGCGGCCTTCCCCGACGACGGCCCCCTCGCCTCCGCCTCGGACGCGGACCTGGCCGCCGGCCCTTCGGGGAGGTCATGGCCCCACCTGCACGTGTACCGCACGTACCTGCCCACCGGCCCGGCGGTCGGCTGGACGGCGCGCT
>NZ_JBNFOB010000453.1:0-731 GCF_057364565.1 Micrococcus sp. LASM2_SD2
GCCTGACCGCCACCGCTGCGTCGTTCTGCCTAGGGGCCGCCCTGGCGATCGCCGCGGTGCTCCGCCGCCGCGCGCTGGCCGGCCTCTCCCCCGCCCAGGACGACGCCGTCCGCCACGTGGCCGTGAACCGCATCCTGCGCACGCTGTCACTGATGCTGGTCGGCGTGATCGGGGCCGCCGGCACCTCGTTGGGCTACCAGCAGGGCCAGCACGGAGGGGCCACCCAGCCGTGGGCCGTGGGCCTCGGCCTGGCCGTCCTCGTGACCATGGCCGCATGGCGCTCCCCTCACCTTGCGGTGCTCCGCGAGGAGCCGGCCCTGTACACCCACGTGGACGGCACCCAGGAGTGGGTGGAGGTCCCCCGCGGCCCCGGCACCCTCAGCGACGTGATCCAGCTGCGCCACACCGCTGCGGCCGTGCTGATCCCCGTCGGCGCCCTGGCGATGATCCTCGGCTACGCCGCCGTGCCCACCCTGTTCCTGGACGATCCGGGGCGCGTCACCCTGGCCCTCACGGCCGCGCCCCCCGTGCTCCTGCTGGCGGTGCTCTTCGTGGGCTACCTGCTCACCGAGTTCGTGCTGCGCATGAGGCACACGGACCGGACGGCGACTCCGCGCACCCGTGGCGTCCGCGCCTCCACCTGGCGCGTGGTCCTGTTCGGCGTGGTCGCCGCGGCCGGACTGGTGGCCGCCGGCTGGGCCGTTCGCGAGCAGCGGGAGCTGGCGCGGGCC
>NZ_JBNFOB010000454.1:0-730 GCF_057364565.1 Micrococcus sp. LASM2_SD2
GGAGCGCGGCGTCCGGGCCGATCGGGCTGGGCTCGGGCGCCGGCCTCGAGCACCGGGGCGATGTCCCCGAGCCCGGGCAGGGCGACCAGGTTGACCACGGGGGCGGCGTTGTCCGCCTCGAGCAGGTCGGTGAGCTCGGCGGCGTCGGCGCCATGGCTGACGAGGGCCTGGCGCAGGCCGCGGACGATCCATGCGGGGTGGGAGTGCCGGACGGCCTGGGAGGCCTCGGAGCCGTCGTCCGGGGCGACGCGGTCGAGCCACTCGTCCCGGTCGGTCTCGGAGACGCGGCGCAGGACGGCGTTGACGAACCCGGACGGGCCGGCGCCGATCTTCTCGCGGACCAGGGCCACGGTGGCGTCCAGGGCGGCGTGGGCCGGCACCCGCATGCCGAGCAGCTGGTGGGCGCCGAGGCGCAGCGCGTCCCGGACGGGCGCGTCCAGGTCCTGGAGCGGACGGTCCACGCACTCGGCGAGGATCGCGTCGTAGAGGCCGATGCCGCGGAGGGTGCCGTAGGTCAACTCGGTGGCGAAGCCGGCGTCGCGGCGGTCGAGGCGGCGGGCGTGGATCCGCTGGGGCAGCACGAGGTTGGCGTAGGAGTCGTCCTGGTGGACGGCGCGCACCACGTCGAAGGCGACCGCGCGGGCCGGGTCGGCCTGACGGGCACGCCGTGAGGGAGCCGCAGCCGAGTAGTGCTTGCCGGCGCCGGAGCGGCCACGGTTGCGGGTGCGTC
>NZ_JBNFOB010000455.1:0-729 GCF_057364565.1 Micrococcus sp. LASM2_SD2
GTCCGGCGCCTCGTCCGGTCCGGCGAGCAGGACGGCCACGGCGGTGCCGCGCGCCACGTGCACGCGGGTCTGGTCGGACAGCGGCGGGTGTCCGTCGGAGGCGCGGGCCGCATCGGCCAACCCGAGCACGGCGTCGACCGGGACGGTCTCGGTTCCGGTGAGGACACGGACGGCGGGGGTGGAGGTGTCGGTCATGCTCCCCACACTACGGGCGGCGGGCTCAGACGTCCCGGGACGGGCGGTCGTCGAAGCGGTAGCCGACGTTGCGCACGGTGGTGATCAGCTGCTCATGGTCCGAGCCCAGCTTGGCGCGCAGGCGGCGCACATGGACGTCCACGGTGCGGGTGCCGCCGAAGTAGTCGTAGCCCCAGACCTCCTGGAGCAGCTGCTCACGGCTGAACACACGGCCCGGATGCTGGACGAGGAACTTCAGCAGCTCGAACTCCTTGTAGGTGAGGTTCAGGGGCTGGCCGTGGATGCGCGCGGTGTAGCCGGCGGCGTCCACCACCAGGTCCGAGGCGCGGATCTCGTCCGGCTCGTCCTCGGCGGTGAGGCCCCGGCGGGCCTTCAGCAGGCGCAGCCGGGCCTCCAGCTCGGGCGGGGCCGGCGGTCGAGAGCAGGATGTCACCGACCTGCCAGCGGGCGGAGACGGCGCTCAGGCCGGCGTCGTGGAACACCGCCAGCACGGGGAGGTGGCCGGCCAGGGGCGGCGACGTCCGCGCAGACGGT
>NZ_JBNFOB010000456.1:0-725 GCF_057364565.1 Micrococcus sp. LASM2_SD2
GCCGCGGTGCTGCGGGTGCCGAGCTGGGACTGGCACCGGTTCTGGGTGCAGCCGCCGCAGTCCAAGGCACTGCTGCGCGTCGCCGAGCGGGCGGCGAGCATCGACCGGCTGGGCCGGCAGGTGCGGCCCGGGGACGTGGAGGCCACGGCGGAGCTGGCACGGCGGCTCCAGTCGATCCCGGGGATCGGCGCGTGGACCGTGGCCGAGGCCCTGCAGCGCAGCCACGGATCGGCGGACCTGGTGGCCGTGGGCGACTACCACCTGGCGCACTACGTGGGGCAGGTCCTCACCGGCCGCCGCGTGGACGACGCCGGGATGCTGCGCCTGCTCGAGCCCTGGGCCGGGCACCGGCAGCGGCTGGTGCGGATGATCGGGCTCTCCGGCGAGCGCCGCGAGCGGTTCGGCCCGAAGCTCGCTCCGGAGGACCACCGCGGACGGTGAGGGGTCCTCCACAGGCGACCAGCCAACGTCGTTCTCCACAGACGCGCCGTGCCGGCAGGCGGCGGCCCGACGGCGGTCAGGAGTGCCCTGCCAGCGTGGGTGGCGGAGGCGCCGCAGGGGCGCTCGGCGGGCGGCCCGTGGGGCTGGTCCGCCAGACGTGAAGGAGGGGCGATGATCGAGCAGCACAGGCGCAGGAGGACGCCGGAAGAGGCGGCCGCGGCGGGGGTCCACGGGCCGGGGGACGCCCGGGACCATGCGGCCGGCGAACGGGCGTCCGTCGATGA
>NZ_JBNFOB010000457.1:0-718 GCF_057364565.1 Micrococcus sp. LASM2_SD2
CCGTCGGGGGCGGAGGTGCGCCCGCCCTCTCCGCCTGCCCCCGGGCCGGCCCCCGGACGGCGCGGACGCGGGCCGAACGGTACTCGTCGAGGGGTGAGGACACAGGGGTACCCTGTCCGGGAGCGCGTGAGGTCATGCCCCCACCCTACGTTGATTCCATCATCTAACCGAGAGCCTGTGGGCGAGTACACTCCCACTGTGAACTCCGCTCCCGACCCTCACGACCCCCTGCACGCGGTGATGACCGCCCTGCGGGACTTCTCGGAGAGCTCGGACCGCATGGTGGACAGCGCCGGCCGGACCGTGGGCCTGCATCGCACCGACCTGCGCGCCCTCAACATCCTGATGCGCCGCGCCGCCGAGGGCATGGAGACCAGCGCCTCGGACCTCGGCCGCCACCTGAACCTCACAAAGCCGGCCACCACGGCCGTGGTGGACCGCCTCGTGGACTCCGGGCACGCCGTACGCGAGCGCTCCCTCCAGGACCGCCGACGGGTGCTCGTCCACCACACGGACACCGCCGTGCGTGACGGAGGCGCCGCCTTCGCCCCCATGGGCGGCTCCCTGCGCGCCGCCCTCGCGGACTTCTCGGAGGAGGAGCTGCGCACGGCCCTGCGCGTGGTCCAGGCCGCGACCGGCGCGCTGCAGGACCTCGAGTCCGCCCTCCCCCGCCCGCAGACCGCTCGCACGGGGAGCCGACCGCCGTCACGACGCCGCG
>NZ_JBNFOB010000458.1:0-716 GCF_057364565.1 Micrococcus sp. LASM2_SD2
CGCGAGCGGGGTGTGCACCACCCTGGCCGAGCTGGCCGACGTCGCCGGACAGGGGGAGGCCGGGGTGGCTGCGTGCCTGGCAGGCGGCGTCCATCCGCGCTCAGGCGGCCGTGGAGGACGTGCTGATCGAGGAGCAGCCCCGGTTCGGCCTGACCCCGCAGCACACGGCGCAGATCTGCGCGTCCGTGGTGCACGGGCCGCTCGTGCTCGGCTCCTCCTCGGTGATCCGGGACGTGGACCTGACCTGGCGTCCGCCGAGCACCCCGTACAACGAGGTCTACGCCAACCGCGGCCTCGCGGGCATCGACGGGACGGTCTCCACGGCCGCCGGCATCGCCCTGGCGAGCCAGCGCCGCACCGTCGCCCTGCTGGGAGACCTCACCGCCCTCCACGACGCGGGAGGCCTGCTGGCCGGCACGGACGAGGACGAGCCCGAGCTGGACCTCGTGGTGGTCAACGACTCCGGCGGCGCGATCTTCGCCGGCCTCGAGCACGGCCAGGTGGCGAAGGCCCCCGGCATGGGCGGGATCGTGGAGCGCCTGTTCGGCACCCCGCACTCCGTGGACTTCGAGGCCCTCGCCTGCGCGTACGGGGTGGAGCACGTGCTCGCCGCGGACACCGCCGGGCTCGTCCACGCCCTGTCCAACCCCGCCGGTGCCCGCCGGCTGATCGAGGTCCGCTGGCGACCGCGCCGACCGTCCGGGGGTGGCGGCCGC
>NZ_JBNFOB010000459.1:0-715 GCF_057364565.1 Micrococcus sp. LASM2_SD2
GGTGCTCGCCGCCGGGACCCGGGCCGGCAGAGGAGGCCGCGGAGCTGCTGCGTGCCGAGGGCGCACGGACCGCGGCGCGCTGGGACGTGACGGTGAGCGCCGTCGCCGCCGAGGGTGTTAGGGTGGAACCACTCCACCACGGCTGACGGGAGCTGTTCCAGGCTCCTGCTGCGGTGGCGGACCGCACCTGAACGCCCCGCTCTGGAGCGCGCGCAGACTGAAGGTCCGCAGGCATCGCCGCGACGGCGACGAACACCTCCCCACCGTGGAGGAGCACCCCTCTTTTTTCACCCGGCTCTCAGGGCTGCCGCCGTGCAGCACGGCCGGATCCCACCCGACGCCGTGCCCGCAGTGCGCGCGCCACGGCCGAAGACGAGTCAGAAGGATCCTTCGTGACCGAATCCATGGAACAGACCGCCACCCCCGCGAACGCAGGCGGCGGACTGGCCTCTCTCAAGCTCGCCCAGCTCCAGGCCCTCGCCTCCCAGCTCGGCATCACCGGCAGCCGCCGCATGCGCAAGTCGGACCTGGTCGCCGCGATCACGGACCACCAGCGCGGCGGCGCCGTCGCCGACCGCGAGGCCGCCGAGAAGCGCGCCGCCGAGAAGAAGGCCGCCGAGCAGCAGAAGGCCACCGAGACGGCGGAGAAGGTCGACGCCCCGCAGGAGGGCGCCGACCAGGCCCAGGAACGCTCCGAGCGCCTCCGAGCGCCCGG
>NZ_JBNFOB010000460.1:0-707 GCF_057364565.1 Micrococcus sp. LASM2_SD2
CGCGGCGCCGGCGGCACCGAACGGGGTCCCAGCCCGAGGACGGCGGCCGCCGGCTCGGCGAGCGTCAGCAGCTGGTCGAAGGAGTCGATGATCCCGTTGAGGATGACGCCGGCGAGCATCAGCGGGATGAAGACCAGCACGGAGACCACGTCCCGGATGCGGCGCTGTCCCGTGTAGGAGGCCAGCACCGCGGTCACGCCGTACGCCAGGGCGAGAGCGGTCGCGGCGGCGAGCACGGCACCGGCCAGGCCCCACGGCAGGGCGGCGGGCGTGTCCGACCAGGAGACGCCGACGGCCAGGGCCGCCACCAGCGTGAGCACCCCCTGCGGCGTGCTCAGGGCACCGACCAGCAGGCCCGTCACCAGACGCAGCCTGCGCAGCGGATAGACCTGGAAGCTGCGCGGATCCAGGGTGGCGTCCACGCCGGTGACGAAGGGGGCGATCACGGACCAGCCGAGCACCAGCGCGCCGCTGATCAGGGTGGCCAGCGCACTGCGCAGCCCGAGGACCGTCACCGGCAGGCCGACGAGCACGCCGGCACCGAAGAGCAGCGTCATGGCGCTGAAGTACACGATGCCGAGGATGCTGAAGACGAGCGTGACGGCGGACCGGCGCCACCCGGCCACCATGAGCGCCCAGCGCAGGCGCACGAGCAGGCCGACCGCACGGCCGAGGCCGACCTGCGGGGGCGCGACGCCCGTCCGGGC
>NZ_JBNFOB010000461.1:0-695 GCF_057364565.1 Micrococcus sp. LASM2_SD2
CGGCCGTGTCCGCCACCAGGCGTCGGGTGTAGCGTGCGCCGGCCGTGGCCAGGGCGGTGTTGATCTCGGCGAGCTCGGCGCGGTCCTGCTCGGACAGGTGGGCGCCGGCGAGCTCGAGCCGCTGGGCGAACAGCTCGTGCAGGCGGGCGTCCTCACCGTCCAGGACGGAGGCGTCCACGGCGGCCACGCGTTCGGCCAGGCGCGGGTCCAGCAGCAGGGCGTCCTCGTGGGCGGCCAGCTCCGGCATGAGCTCCTCGGACAGTCCCTGGCGGGCGTCGGTGCCGTCGGCGCTGACGAGGGTGAAGAACATCGCGGCGGAGCGACGCAGCAGGTCCCCGGTCAGCTCGAAGGCGCGCACGGTGTTCTCGAAGGTCGGCGCCTCGTCGCAGGCGAGGATCGCCTCGACCTCCTGCCGCTGGGCGGCCATGCCGGCGCGGACGGCCTCGGCCAGCTGCTCGTCGGTGACGGCGGCGAAGTCGGGCAGCCCGTAGGGGAGTGGGGACGGGGAGGCGAGCGGGTGGTCGGCGGGCAGGGTGGTGCCCTAGTGCGTCTGCTGGGAGTCCATGGGCGCAGTCTAGGTGCCCGGCCGTCGTCGTCCCCTGCGGACCACGCACCGGCCCGGGGCCATGCCTCATGCCCGGTGCTCCGCCCGCCTGCCCGGACGCACGCCGCCGTTCGCGGCGCGGTCATGGCCC
>NZ_JBNFOB010000462.1:0-689 GCF_057364565.1 Micrococcus sp. LASM2_SD2
CGGGGGCCGCGTGGTCCACGGACACCGCGGTCGCCGCGGGCGGTCCGCCACCCGATCAGGGCCCGCCAGACCAGGGACATGAGCAGGCCGGCCACCGCACCGGCCGGCGGGGTGCCGAGCAGGGTGTTGGCCCCGAGGAGCAACCCGGCGTAGACGAGCGCGGAGGCGACGGCCACGGGGACCCACCGGCCGAGGAGGACGGGCAGGGGAAGGAGGGGGCCGTCGTCGTGCCGATCTGAGCGGGAGCCGCGCACGATCAGGGCGGTGACCACGCCGGCGGCCACCGCCGGGGCGACGTTGAAGACCGCCGTGGCGATGCCGAACTGACGGAAGTCCAGGCCGGTGAGCTGCGCGCCGAGCAGGGCGCCGGGTGCCATGGAGCCCCACGGGTTCACGGACAGGCCGAGCAGGGCCAGGCAGGCGGCGCGGAACGGGGTGAAACCGAGGGAGATCAGCAGCGGCACGCACACGATCACGCCCACGCCGAAGCCGGTGACGGACTCCAGGAACGGCACCACGCCGTGGACCATCATCAGCGCGGTGGCCAGTCCGGGCCCGTGCCGCCGGAGAGCCATCGGCCCAGGGCGGCGTGCCCGCCGCCGCGCTCCATGACGCGGGCCAGGGTGATGCCGCCGGCCATGATCGCCAGGACCTCCAGGAGGATCGGCCAGCCGCGGGCGAAGGGGGCG
>NZ_JBNFOB010000463.1:0-689 GCF_057364565.1 Micrococcus sp. LASM2_SD2
ATCGGCCGGGAGCTGTCCGTCCTGGACGCGAGCCGCCCCTGGCCGGCGGGGAGCCTGCGGCATCGGCGACGACGCGGCCCTGCTGCCGTCCGCGCCCGGGGGCACGCTGGTCTCCACGGACGCCATGGCGGAGGGGCACGACTGGCTGCCGGTCTGGCCGGCCGGCGTGCGGACCCGAGGCTACGACGTCGGATGGAAGGCCGCCGCCCAGAACCTCTCCGACGTCAATGCGATGGGCGGGATCGCCACGGGCCTCGTGACGGCGCTGAGCATCCCGCCCACGACGCGCGTGGACTGGGTCGCCGGGGTGGCCCGCGGGATGGCGTCCGCCGTACGCCGCCTGGGTGCACAGGAGTGCCGGGCGGCCGGTGGCGACCTCGAGGAGGCCGACCGGGCCGGTCTGGCCGTCACCGTGCTGGGCCGTCCCGGACCGCAGGGGGCGGTGCGACGCACGATGGACGCCCGGGAACTGGAGGCGCTGTGTGCGGAGGGCGGCGAGCTCCTGCATGCCGGAACGAGCCCCGGCTGGGCGGCCGCCGGACTGGCCCTGCTGTTCACCAACCGGACCGAGCTCCGCGACCGCTGGGCGGCATTGGCGGAGCAGAACCGTCCTGGCCCGCGTGAGCTGGCCCGTGCCGTGAGGGCCCAGCTGCGTCCGCGTCCGCCGCTGGACGCCGGCCCCCGCCGCG
>NZ_JBNFOB010000464.1:0-688 GCF_057364565.1 Micrococcus sp. LASM2_SD2
GTCCACCGGTCCGGCCGGCCGGGGAGGGCGCCTCAGCTTTTGGGTGCCGGTCTCCCTGCGGTGCGTCCCCGCCCAGGATCAGGTCCAGCTCGGGGCGGATGCCGAGGACACGGTGCACGGCCTCGGCCAGCACCTGATCGCCGCGGCGGTTCAACAGGGAGTGGCGCGGACCGTCCTGGGTGAAGCCGATGGTGAGGAGACGGCCGTCGAATCCGGCGACCGACGCGTTGTCCTTGACCAGCATCCAGACCAGTCGGGAGGAGTCCTCGAGCGCGGCGAGGATGTCCGGCCAGGCTCGGCGCACCATCTCCACCGAGTTCGTGCCCTGGCCGCTCGCACCCTGGCCGCCGGTCGGGGACGACGGCGCGGCCGGGGAGGGGGAGGCCCTCCGTCGGACTCGTCGCTTTTTTTGCTGCGCCGGCTGCACCGGCTGCGCGGACGGCTCGGCACGATCGTGCGACGGCTCGTCCCGTCCGGTCTTCGCGTCCGGCTCGTCCTGTCCGGTCTTCGCGTCCGGCTCGTGCCGGTCACCGTGCTCGGCCGGAGCCGAAGGTCCGGCCTGCGCGGGCTGCTGGGACGGTGCCGACGAGGCTGGACGTTCGGCAGGTGCCGAGGGGGCCGGGCGTTCGGCCGAGGCGCCGCCGGAGGAGTCGGGAGCATCCTGTGCGGCCTCCTGCCGGCGCCATCG
>NZ_JBNFOB010000465.1:0-687 GCF_057364565.1 Micrococcus sp. LASM2_SD2
CGTCCGCGACCAGTGCCGAGAGGGCCCCGTCCGCCCGGCTGAGCCGACGGAAGGCGCCCCGGGTCGGCGCCGAGCCGGTCCCAGATCCGCAGGCGCAGGCGGCCGGCCCAGGCCAGGACGGCGTCGTGGACGGACAGCCGGTCCAGGTAGCGGCAGACCCCGCGGGAGATCCCGAACGCCCGCACCAGCACGATCACGGCCAGCAGGTACAGGATCGGCGGACGATAGGCGGCCATGACGATCAGCCACCCGGACAGGCCCGCCAGCAGGGCGGCCGAGAGGTGGGTGCCCAGGGCCCAGGCGACAGCGGCCCACAGGCCCCTGTCCCGCCAGGGCAGCACCCGCAGGACCGCTCCCGCGCCGGCCCGCCTCGCACCGTCCGCCCCGGGCCCGGAGGCCGGCCGCCCCGGTGCCTTCAGCCTGCCCGGTGCCTTCGACCGGCCCGGTGCCTTCAGTCCGTCCGGTTTTTCAGCCGGTCCGGTGCCCTCTGCGGGCCCGATTCCCCCGGCGGGCGGGACGCCGTCCGCCAGGGCGGGGTCATGCGAGGCGATGAGCAGGGCGACCGGCGGCAGGGACAGCCCGGACACGGTGCCCGTGCGGATCTGCGTCAGCAGGGTGCGCACCCGTGCGGCGGCGGCGCCGTCCAGGTGGGCCGTGGGCTCGTCCAGCAGCAGGAGCCGGGGGGCG
>NZ_JBNFOB010000466.1:0-687 GCF_057364565.1 Micrococcus sp. LASM2_SD2
CGCCACTGCACGGGCGCCGGCTCCGGGTGTGCCCGCGCCATCCGCAGGACCGCCTCCGCCACGGCCTCCGGCTCCTTCCCGACGACGGCCACCCCCGCCCCGGGATCGCCCGCCTCAGCCGGTTCCTCACCGGGCAAGGGTGTGTCCGCCACCTGGGAGGCGATCATGCCGACGTCCGTGACCACCACGGGGGTGCCGAGGTCCCGGCACATCTCCACCCAGCCCGAGTGGGTGCCCCGGGCGTAGGGGAGCACGGACACGGCGGTGCGGCGCAGCAGGGCGTGCAGGGCGCGGTCGTCCAGGCGGGGGTGCTCCCAGACGCGGAGGCCGTGCGCGGCGGCCAGCTCGCGCAGCCGGGCCGGCCCGCGCCGGGTCCTGGGTGGTGTCCTGCATCTCCAGGACGGCCGTCGCCGGATGCCCGGCCTCGCGCAGGCGACGGACCGCCTCGGCGACGCCCGGCAGCAGCGGCACCGGGTCCACGGAGGCCCGCAGGTCCTTGGCATGCACCAGCACCATCAGCTCCTCGGCGTCGCCCGCGGACTCCGCGTCCAGGCCGAGACCGGCCCGGACCTCCTCCGGCAGCTCCGCGGTGGTGTGTCCGCCGTCGCCGTCCCGGCCCGGTCCTCCGCCCTCAGGACCCGCGCCGCCCCGCTCCAGCGGCAGCACGTGCGGATGCGGGATCACGGC
>NZ_JBNFOB010000467.1:0-675 GCF_057364565.1 Micrococcus sp. LASM2_SD2
GGCCTGGCCGAGGTCGCCCGCCTGCTGGGCGCCGCAGACCCCGGACTCCCGCCCCCGGCACGTCCTCCCCGGACCCCCTTCACGACGACGGCACTCACCTCCACGCCGACCGTCACCTCGTGCTCGTCCACGACGCGGCCCGGCCGTTCACGCCCCCGTCCGTCTTCGCGGCGGTCGTCGCGGCGCTCGGCTCCGCCGACGCCGTGATCCCGGCGGTGCCGGTGACGGACACCGTCAAGGAGGTGAGGGTGGACGCGGACGGCGCGGAGACCGTCGTCGGGACTCCCTCCCGGGCCACGCTGCGGGCGGTGCAGACGCCGCAGGGCTTCGACCTGGACGCGCTGCTGGCCGCGCACGAGCAGGTGCGCCGCGATCCGGAGCTGGACGCCGCCGCCCTCACGGACGACGCGATGGTCATGGAGGCCGCCGGGCATGCCGTCCGCGTGGTCCCCGGCCATGCCGACGCCTTCAAGATCACCACCCCGGCGGACCTGGAGACGGCCGCCGCCCTCATCGCCCGCAGGAGCCTGTCATGACCGAGAACGCCGCCCCGCAGGACACCGCCCCCGCCGACCGCCCGGCCCTCCCGTTCCCGCTGCCCCGCACGGGTATCGGGGTGGACGTGCACGCGGTCGCGGATCCGGACCGCGAGGGCCCGGACGCCGAGGAGCACCG
>NZ_JBNFOB010000468.1:0-675 GCF_057364565.1 Micrococcus sp. LASM2_SD2
GCCTGGGCCGGGTCCGGGTTCGGGTTCGTGGGGCTGCTCGTCGCCCGCGCGCTGCGCCGTCTGCGGCCGCCGAGCACGCGGGCCCTGATGGTCGGCTGCGCCCTGTGGGGCGCCGTCCTCGTGGTCCTCGCGGACCTCGCCGGGCGGCTCATCGTGGCGCCCGGGGAGATCCACCTCGGGGTGACCACCGTCCTGCTCGGCGTGCCCGTGCTGCTGGCGCTGCTGCGCCGCCCGGGGGTGGCCGCATGAGCCTCCAGCGCACCGTCTCGGACGACGTCGTCGCCCGCCTGCGCCGCTCCGACCGGCGCCGCCTCGGAGGGGGCCTGCGCGGGCCTCGCCGTGGCCGTGCTGGCCCTCGCCCTGCTGCGCGTGGTGTGGGGCACGTACCAGGTGACCGTCCCGGACCTCGTGCGGATCCTGGGCGGGGAGACGATCCCGGGAGCGAGCTTCATCGTGCTGGAGGAGAAGCTGCCCCGCGCCGTGGCCGCGGTGCTCACCGGCGCCACCCTGGGCGCGGCCGGCGCGCTCTACCGGCGCACGCTGCGCAACCCTCTGGCCTCGCCGGACATCCTGGGCGTCACCCAGGGCGCGCGGCGGCGGTCGGTGCTGGGGATGGCTGGCGACCGCCGGGCGAGACCGGCGGAGGATCGGACCTGACGCGCGCCGCCACGGCAC
>NZ_JBNFOB010000469.1:0-666 GCF_057364565.1 Micrococcus sp. LASM2_SD2
GGCGCCGCGCTGGACCCGTGGCCGGCAGGTGCCGCCCCGTGCACACGATGGCGCTCCACCCGGCGCGCAGCCGCCAGGACCCGGGAGCGCTCCTGGGCGACGGCGCTGCAGTACGCACAGGAGGCGAGGTGGTCGGACACACGCCGCCGCCGTCGTCCGGTCAGGGTTCCCTCAAGATATCCGTCGAGTCGGCCCAGGGGGTGGCGGGTCATCGGTCCGCACGTCTCCTTCCCTGGGTCCGTCCGCAGGGCCTCGAGGCGTATTCGCCCCAGGACCCGCTGGCTCACCGCCATTCTGTCCACCACGGCTGGGAGAAGGCTGAATCCCGGCCGGGGACTGCTCGGGATTCCCGCGGCCGGGCGGCCGGGACGCCCGACACGCCGGGTCCGTACACTGGATCGGTGCCCGCAGTCCGGGCTCCCCGCAGAAGGAAGAGCAGCACACGTGAGCATGAAGCCCGTCAGCCCCCAGTCCTCGGACAAGCACGCCTCCTGGGCCTATGCCGAGTCCCGTCCCGTGGAGACCGAGGTGACCGAACGGGCCCGCGAGCGCTCCGCCGAACTCGGCCTGCGCGCCGTCTCCCCCGGCACCGCCGCCCTGCTCACCGTCCTGGCCGCCACCCCGCTCCGTCCTCGGCCGTGGTGGAGGTCGGCACGGGTGCCGGCG
>NZ_JBNFOB010000470.1:0-666 GCF_057364565.1 Micrococcus sp. LASM2_SD2
GTCGCCCGGGGCGTCCGAGGGCACGACGACGGCGCCCAGGCCGAGCCAGGCACGCATCCGTTCGAGGCGGTCGGCCAGGGCCGCCTCCGTCTGTCCCGCCGCCGGGGGCGGCGTCACCGGGTCCGGGTGGTCACCGGGAGGTTCGCGCCAGGCACCCTGGACGAGCAGAGCACCGGAGCCGCGGCGGTCGGCCTTGAGGTCCACCTGGGCGGTGAGCCGCTCCCCCTCCAGGAGCAGCAGCGAGTAGTAGCCGCGGGTGCGTCGCTCGGCCGGAGTGTAGATGCCCAGCCGATAGCGCACGCCGAAGAGGTGCTCCACCCGGGGCCGGTGGAACACCATCGGGTCGAAGGGGCTCAGCAGGGCGGTGCCGGCGGCGGCACGGGGTACCGAGGCGAGCCGGTGGCGGAAGGCGGGGATCGTCGTCGTGGCCTCCGCCGAGGGCTCCGCACCGGAGGCGAGCAGCCCGGCCTCGGCGATGCCGTCTGCAGCGAGCGCCTCGAGCGCACGGCGGGTCAGGGCGACCGGCAGCCGGTAGTAGTCCGCGACGGAGGCCGGCGTGGCGATGCCGAGGGCCCGCAGGGACTGCTCGACCAACGGCACGGCATGGGCCCAGGGGCCTCGTCCGCGGACGGCGCCGCGGCCGTCGGCGGGGCGGCCGGCAGGCGT
>NZ_JBNFOB010000471.1:0-654 GCF_057364565.1 Micrococcus sp. LASM2_SD2
GGCCAAGCCGCGCCGCCGGCGCGTCCGGACCCGCCGGGACGGTGTGAGGTGATGCAGCCGCCCGCCCTGCTGGACGGTCCGGCTGGGGCCGGCCGTGCGGCTGGACCTGCACCCGGTGCGCGGCGGCATCGTCTACATCATGCGCACCCTGGTCCTGGACGAGCTGGGAGACGACGACCGCGGGGACGTGCACATCGGCATGGTCCCGGCGACCGACCTCACGCGGTTCTGGGACTGGGCGCTGGACGGACAGGACCCGCGGCACCCGGTGATCGTGCACACCCGCACGGAGGAGACGGCGGAGACCCTGCGCCTGCTCACGGCGATCGGCCCGGAGGGGCTGAACGTGGTCCGGTACCGGCTGGACGAGTCCGCGGTCGGCACGCAGCGGTCCTCCTATCTGCTGCCGGAGATCGTGCCGGAGGCGGTCATGGAGCTCGGTGAGCCGCGCATCCCGCTCGCAGACGCCCCGGCCACCGTGACCCCCATGGGCCCCGCCGCGGACCGGGCCGAGTGGAAGCGGGTCCAGCGCTACCTGCAGATCCTGCGCGCGGACATCGCGCCGCACGGCCGCGGGGAGGCGGAGCTGTACACCATGGACTGCCGCGTGGAGGCGGTGCACGTGGTCACCGGCCGCCTCGAACTGCGGACCAC
>NZ_JBNFOB010000472.1:0-648 GCF_057364565.1 Micrococcus sp. LASM2_SD2
GTTCCCGATGTATATTGCGCCGCGCGATGCTTACCCGAAGAAAACTTGTCTTTGGACCTCTGACGATTTTGTCATGCCCGAGAGAAAACCTGTAAGCCTACCTGACGGGTACTCTGCACAGCACAGTAAGCTAGGCGGCAAGTCTGCAAAGACTAAGCTGATACGCTCCCTGTCGCCCAGGGTATTTTTAAAGCGATCGCGGATAGCACTTTTTGTTAAAACTCAATTCCGGGGTTGCGATATAGTAACCCCATCGATAACGAACGAGGATTTATCATGAAACCGCGTGCATTGAATCAAATCAAATTAACTACTCAGAAGCTCGAATATGTCGCTCAAATCGATAGCTTTACAAAACAAAAAGCGGAGAGGTTATTGATGTGGTTCATGGAGTGTATACGTGGTTCTACTTTGACAAGAAAGCGCTAACAGCAACTAAGCGCAATGGCGATGTGGTGGCTAAATTTAAACGTGAACAATGAGGATTGAAAATCATGAAAAATTTAAATTACTTTTGCACTGGCGGTTACAAGGGCTTTTACTCGCGACCTGGAATCTGACCCTATTATCGTTGACGCCGTGAAGTGCAATGATAGCATTGGCGGCTACCGCGTCAAAGTAGATGACCTGGTTAAAGCTGGTGTGTAC
>NZ_JBNFOB010000473.1:0-633 GCF_057364565.1 Micrococcus sp. LASM2_SD2
CGGCCCGCGCAGGCCCCCGGGGCCCTCCCGGCCCGGGTCAGCCCGGCGAGCACGGCGAGGGTCGGGCTCCGTCCCCAGCGCGGGCCGTAGGCGCGGATCACCACGGTGCGCTCCTCGTCGTCCCCGTCGCCGTCCTCGTCCGAGAAGTCGGTGACGATCCCCTCCGGGGCGAGGGGGCCGTCGTCGTGGGCGGTGTCCGCTCCGGTGGCGCGGACGAGGTGCAGGTCCAGCCAGGAGGCCTCCGGGTCCTCGGGGAACCCGGCGAGGGACTCGGCGAGGCCGCGGCCCCACTCGACCACGGTGACCGAGCGCGGCACGGACTCCTCCAGGTCCAGGTCCGTCAGCTCTGCGGCCGAGCCCAATCGGTAGGCGTCCACGTGGACGAGGTCCGGGCCGCCGCACTCCGAGGGGTGGATGCGGGCGAGCACGAAGGTCGGGGAGATGATCCCCTCACGGACCCCGAGGCCGCGGCCCAGCCCCTGGGTGAAGGTGGTCTTCCCGGCGCCCAGGTCCCCGCTGAGGACCAGCAGGTCCCCGGCACGCAGCAGTCCGGCGAGCACGGCCGCGACGTCCCGGGCGGCGTCGGCGCCGGGCAGCGGCAGCTCGACCGTCTGCACGGGGCTCCGGAGCGTC
>NZ_JBNFOB010000474.1:0-631 GCF_057364565.1 Micrococcus sp. LASM2_SD2
TGCCCCGCCGGGGAGGAGGAGGCCGCTCGTCTGTGGGCGGCCCAGGAGCATCGTCAGGTGCGCCCTGCGCGCCGTGCCGCGGCCGTCGCGGTGGTCCGTGACGGGGACGAGGGGCCCGAGCTGCTGCTGAGGCATCGCCCCGGCCAGACCCCGCTGGGCGTCGTCGGGCTCCCCGGCGGCTCCCTGACGGACCAGGACGCGGACGCCTGCACCTGGTACGGACCCACCCCGCGTGAGTGGGCGCGCCGTCTCGGCATGACGGGCCTGCGCCGTGCCCGCCAGCACGTGGTGGCCGCGGTGCGCGAGCTCTTCGAGGAGACCGGACTCCTGCTGGCCGGGGAGCGTGAGGGGGACGTCGTGCCGGACCCGGCGACCCCCCCTCTGGGAGGAGGCCCGGACCTCGCTCGAGGCCGAGGGGTTCGGCCTGCCCGGCCAGCTGCAGCGGCGCGGCCTGGGACTGCGGGCGGACCTGCTGCGGCCCGTGGGCCGCTGGATCTCCCCGGACTTCCGTCACCGTCGCTTCGACACGGTCGTGTTCGCGGCCGCCGTGCCGCCCGGACAGCACGCCACCGTCCGTCCGAGCTCGGACGGGACGAGGCGACCGCCGGGCTGCTCGGGTGGGGTGCCCGCG
>NZ_JBNFOB010000475.1:0-622 GCF_057364565.1 Micrococcus sp. LASM2_SD2
GGGCCCTTCCGGACGTCGTGCGGCCGGGCCGCCGGGCCCGGTGGGAGCAGCCGGTCAGCGCTCCTGGCTGCGGCGCTCGTCCCACTGGCGCTCGAGCCGGGACATGAACGCGCTCTCCTTCTTGGCCCCGGCGGAGCCGTCGCGTCCCCGGGTGGAGCGGCCGGCCTCGTCTCCGCCGTCACCGCCGTTCTTGCCCCGAGTGGTGAGGATGTAGACGCCGCCGCCCATCAACGCCACGCCGAGGACTCCGACGAGGATGTTCTGGAAGGACACCCCCAGGAGGACGACCGCCAGCCCTGCGACGGCCACGGCGACGCCGAGGACGATGCGTCGGACGGACACGCCGCCGGGGCGGCTGTCCCGCAGGTGGGTGTCCAGCCTGGGGTCCTCCGTGCGCAGCTGGGCCTCGAGCTCGTCGAGCATGCGCTGTTCGCGCTCCGACAGCGGCATGGCCGCACCTCCGCAATTTCCGGTCCCGCGGACCCGATGTCCACGTGCGGCGCCGTTCTGCACCGCCTGACCTCACAGTCTAGTTCCGGCCGGCCCGCGGGCCAGTGGGCGGCAACGGCCCGGAGCAGCCTGCCAGGCGCGGCTGGGGCAGCCCCGCCCGTCGCTACCCTCG
>NZ_JBNFOB010000476.1:0-621 GCF_057364565.1 Micrococcus sp. LASM2_SD2
ATGCAGCACCGCGTCCACGCCGGCCCGCACCTGGGCGGTCACCGCCTCGGCGGACCACCCGGCGAGCGCGCCCATCGCCACCAGGCGTGCGGGCACGTCCTCGGCGGAGTTCGCGTGCAGGGTCCCCCAGGCGCCCTGGTGTCCGGTGTTCAGGGCGGTGAGCATCTCGGCCACCTCGGCGCCGCGGCACTCGCCGACCACCAGCCGGTCCGGGCGCATGCGCAGCGCCTGCCGGATCAGCTCGGCCATCGTCACCTCACCGGCGCCCTCGGCGTTCGCAGACCGGGTCTGCAGGGCCACCACGTGCGGATGCTCCGGTGCCGCCTCGAGGGTGTCCTCGACGGTGAGGATCCGCTCGGCCGGGTCCACCTGGCCCAGCGCCGCGGAGAGCAGCGTGGTCTTGCCGGTGCCGGTCGCCCCGGAGACCAGCACGGTGGCGTGCGCGGTCACCAGATGGTCCACCGCGGCCTTCCATCGTTTCCCGTCCGGCCAGCCCTCGGCGAGCGCTCCCAGGCTCGGCCTGCTCGAGGCCGGCACGCGCAGGCTCAGCAGCGGTCCCGCCCCGGACAGCGGCGGCAGCACGGCATGCACGCGGATCCCGTCCACGCGGGCGTCGGCCCA
>NZ_JBNFOB010000477.1:0-607 GCF_057364565.1 Micrococcus sp. LASM2_SD2
GCGGCGGTGAGCACGGGGCCGACCGGCAGGTCCCCGGCGTCGATCCGCTCCAGCAGTGCACTGCGGCGGTCCCAGGCCACCGGGCGGCGGTTGTCCGGGTCCACGAGGCTGGGCGTCGGCAGCTCGGTCCCCTGGTAGACATCCGGGACGCCGGGGCCGGTGAGCTGCAGCAGCTTCTGCGCCAGCTGCACGGCCTGGCCGGCGGCGGCGATGCGGTCCGCGAAGCCCTGCAGCACCGCACGGGTCCGCGAGTCGGCGGCGCAGGCGTCGTCCATGGCCCGACCGAGCCGGTCCTCGTACTCCTCGTCCTGCGCGGTCCAGGTGGTGTGCAGGCCGGCCTCCCTGGCTGCCTTGAGGGCGAAGTCCCGCAGGCGCTGCGGCTCCGGGGCGGTCCCGTCCACGGGCCAGACGCCCAGCACGGACTCCCAGACCAGGCGGGCGAAGTCCGGGTCCTGCAGCGGGTGCAGCCCGTCCAGCTCGGCCAGGGCGGCGGCCCAGTCCTGCCCGCACTCGGCGAGCGCCATGATGCGGGCACGGGTGTCCTCGCCGCGCTTGGTGTCGTGCGTGCTCAGGGCGGTCATCGCGTGCGGCCAGGCGGCGGCGCGGC
>NZ_JBNFOB010000478.1:0-605 GCF_057364565.1 Micrococcus sp. LASM2_SD2
GCGCGGCCGGTCCAAGGGCGAGGGTCGTCGTCGGGCGCTCCGGCGCGGTCGGCCATGGCGAACGCCCCACTCGGGCCCCTACGCCGCCGTCGGAGGACGACGACGGCTCGACCGGTGCGCTCGGCGTCGAAGAGCCCGAGCTTGGCCTCCGCGTACTCCTCCATGGAGCCGTGCAGGTCCAGATGGTCCTGGGTGAGGTTGGTGAAGCCCGCGACGGCGAACCGCAGCCCGGCGATCCGTTCGAAGGCCACGGCATGGGAGGACACCTCCATCACGGCGGTGTCCACCTGCTCCTGGCGCATGAGCGCCATGAGGGCGTGCAGCTGGGTGGACTCCGGCGTGGTGAGCGAGGACGGGACGGTCCGGTCCCCCGCCCGCGTGAGGATCGTGCCGATCACGCCGGTCCGCAGGTCGATCGCCTCGAGCAGCGCACAGGCCAGGAAGCTCGTGGTCGTCTTGCCGTTGGTGCCGGTCACGCCGATCAGGCGTGGTCCCGCGTCCAGGCCCGCTCCATAGACGGCCGCCGCCGCCGACCCCGCGGCGCGCGCGGCGTGGAGGTCTGGAGCATCGCGACGTCCCCCCCCGGCCAGACCCGCCTCCGCGAC
>NZ_JBNFOB010000479.1:0-602 GCF_057364565.1 Micrococcus sp. LASM2_SD2
TGCTGGCGCTACATTCATTGCTTTCTGCTTTTGGTGCATGGGGCGCATACTGGAAGTATCGTGACAGTAAGGCAATTCAGGAAGCGTTAAACGATGGCGATCTAAATAAGGCGCTTAAGATTAGGGGAGATAATGAGTTTAAAAATAACGTTATAGGCGCATCGATCGGGGCCGCTTTGACGTTGACGCCTACCCTACTGGAACGAATCGAAGGGATAGAGTACGAGGTGTATTACGATATCGCCGGAGTACCTACAGTATGCAGCGGAATAACCGGGCCGGACGTCATACCTGGCAAGAAATACACTAAGCGAAGAATGCGATGCATTGCTGATAAAACATATCGGCGTCGCTCAGCGATACGTTGACAAGAAGGTTAAGGTTGAAATTCCGGTAACTATGCGCGCCTCACTCTACAGCTTTACTTTCAACGTTGGTACTGGCGCATTCGGATCTTCTACAATGCTTAAGCTAATCAATCAGAGTAAGCACAAGGAGGCGTGCAATCAGTTATGGCGATGGGTATACTACTACAATCCAAAAACCAAAAAGCGCGAAGTGTCTAGAGGACTCAAGAACCGACGCGCTGAAGAATACGCGTA
>NZ_JBNFOB010000480.1:0-597 GCF_057364565.1 Micrococcus sp. LASM2_SD2
CGCGGCGCAGACCCCGCACGCTGCATCAGCTCCAGCGCGGCGATGCCCCCAGTCCGTCGCGTCGTCCAGGCGCTGCAGGGCGTGGCAGGCGAGGGGCGCGCACCAGCAGCGCCGACGCCCGGACGGCCCGGCCGCAGGGGCGGGCCAGCACGTCACAGGCCGCGTCCTGGGCGCCGTCCGGGTCCGAAGTCCACAGGCACAGCCGGCCGCGCAGCAGCTGAGCCGAGGCGAGGGAACCCCACGGCAGCACGTCCCCGGACACCTTGATCCTCCGCATCAGGCCGATCGCCTCGTCCACGAGCTCCAGGGCGCCCTCATGGTCCCCGTCCTGGCTGCGTGCGACGGACAGGGCCGTCAACGCCTCCGGCAGCACCGTGTCCGCGGAGTCGCCGACCCGCCTCAGACGTGTCCGCTCGTCCTCCACCACGCCGGCCAGCACGGTGGCCTCGAAGGCGTCCGGCTCGTGCAGCAGGGCGGCGCCCAGCTGCACCTCCAGATCGGCCTGGACGGGGCGGCCGAGCCGGCGCAGCACGTCCGCGCGGGCCTGCAGGGCGTCGGTCAGTGCCGGGCCGTCCTGGGCGATGTCCGCGGCCACGG
>NZ_JBNFOB010000481.1:0-596 GCF_057364565.1 Micrococcus sp. LASM2_SD2
TGCAATCACTGTATCCTGGAGAGATTATCACTCTGATCGAAGTGGATGGTAGCAAGTTCGGCGCTCAGGTGTATCGATTCCACGAGAGAATATCCAGTACACTCCAGAGGAATCATGCAGGCCCAGCAAACTGGAACGCTACCGCCGAAAGAAATTACATTCCGTGGGGAGCAATATGGAGCGCGCCGTTCGGCATATCCGGGATCTCGTTGATAGTTCCGGCAAGGCAACAAAAACCACAGTTGACGGTGGCGAACATTGATAGCAGAGTATCTGCAATGATTCGATCATATAACGGATTGATGCAAGCTAAGGTGACAATCTGGATCACTCAAAAGGACTTAATTCAACCTGACGGCTCAATAGCTGACGGCGCTTACCGCAAACTGGTATACTATATCGAACGCCCGAGCTATGTCGATAAGAGCGTCGCCCGATTCGATCTCACGTCTCCGTATGATATGGATGGCATCATGATCCCGTCTCGACTAACGCAAAGCGTTTGCTATTGGGCGCAGCGGGGATGGTATAAAACCGGGAAAAGGCTGCGGATACAACGGGCAAAACGGTTATTTTTGACAAAGACAATAATCCGG
>NZ_JBNFOB010000482.1:0-594 GCF_057364565.1 Micrococcus sp. LASM2_SD2
CTGCGTCGTCCGAGCCGGTCGCCGCTCGGGTCCGCCGGCGTCCGGCCGCCGCCGCGGCCACCGTGGTCACCCCGAACGGTGTGAACCCCGAGCGCATCCGCCCCGTGGACCGTGACACCGCCTCCGCCGGCTCCGCCCTTCCCGACGGCGGCGCCGCGCCCGAGCCGTCCGGCCGTCCGTTCACCGTGGGCTTCCTGGGCACCCTGAAGCCCTGGCACGGCACCGAGACCCTCCTGGAGGCGGTCGCCGCGGCCTGCGACGCCGCCGCGCACTGGCGCATCGAGTTCTGCGGCGCCGGACCCCAGCTGCAGGCCCTGCGCGAGCAGGCCGACCGGCTCGGCCTGGGGGAGGCGACCGTCTTCCACGGTGCGCTCGCCCCGTCCGAGGTGCCGGCCGTCGTCGGGCACTGGGACGTGGCCACCGCCCCGTACCCGCAGCCGGAGAACCCGGAGGACCACTACTTCTCCCCGCTGAAGGTCTACGAGTACCTTGCCGCCGGCGCCACCGTGGTGGCCTCGGCCGTCGGGGGAGATCCCGGCCGTCGTGGGCGCCGGCGAGCCGGACGCCGACGGCGTGGCCGTGGGCACCCGCGGC
>NZ_JBNFOB010000483.1:0-592 GCF_057364565.1 Micrococcus sp. LASM2_SD2
GCCCTATCGAGCAGCGCCAGCGGATGGCCGGCTACACCCCGCTCAAGGGCGGCGCGCCTACGGCGGCCGTCTCCGCGACGCCGGCCGCTGTCGTCCCGCAAGACGCTCAGGCTGCGCCCGGCGAGGCCCCCCAGGCGGACGCATCCGCCTCCACCTCGGCCGGTTCCGTGCCCGCCGCCGTTCCGGAAGCTGATGCAGGGACGGTGCAGGCCGAGACCTCCGCGCAGGCTGAGACCTCTGTCCCGGCGGACACCGCCGCGCAGGCCACCGAGACGCCCGCCGCTCCGGTCGGCCAGCGAATGAAGGGCTACACCCCGCTGAAGGGCCGCACCGCCGGCACGTCGGCTCAGGCCGCCAAGACTCCCGAGACCTCCGCCCGGGCGCCGCCCCGTCCGACGCCGATCAGCCCAGGCACGCTCAGCCTCAGCCCTCTGTGCCGGCCGCGCAGGCGGACCAGCTCGGCCAGTCCTCCGCAGCCGCCGCCCCCGCTGCGGCCCAGGACCCGGCCCCTACCGCTCAGAGACAGCGCATGGGCGCAGGCACCCCCGCCACGGAGCAGAAGCAGCGCATGGGCGCAGCGCCGGCCGAGGCT
>NZ_JBNFOB010000484.1:0-592 GCF_057364565.1 Micrococcus sp. LASM2_SD2
CTCCGGCGCAGTGCGGCCGAGCGCGGCGCCGTCACCGCCGAGTATGCGGCGCTGCTGCCGGTGGCCGTGCTGGTCATCGCCGGCGTGGTGGCCACCGGCGGGGTCGGACTGCAGCAGGTCCGCAACCAGGATGCCGCCGGTGCCGCGGCACGGATCCTCGCCCGCGGCGACTCCCCGGAGCAGGCCGTGCAGGCCGTCACCCGCATGGCCGGGGACGGCGCCGAGCTGGTCCACCACGACGACGGCACCTGGGTCACCGTGACCGTCGCCCGGGGCGCCCCCGGGCCGCTGGGCTGGTTCCCGGACCTGCAGGTGAAGGCCGAGGCCTCGGCACCGAACCAGCAGGTGTCGGCCGGGGCGGACACAGGAGGATCCGCCGGCGGACGGCGACGCGGCCGATCCCGGACAGGCCGCACCCGGGGCGGACGCCGAGCCTGACGGAGAGGGGAGCGAGGCACCATGAGCGGCACGCTCACCGCCCTCGGCACGGCGTCCCTGGGGCTGGGGCTGTGCGTCCTCGTGGCCGGCGGGGGCCAGGGAGCACACACGGCGGCCGCGGCCAGCTCTGCAGCGGACTGTCCGCCCCTCGCCT
>NZ_JBNFOB010000485.1:0-579 GCF_057364565.1 Micrococcus sp. LASM2_SD2
GGCGGCGGGCGCTGCGGAGGGGCGTGCCGTCGTCGGGGTGTCCGGGGCCGTGGCACCACGGAAGGCGTCCAGGACGAACCCGGCCAGGCGCGGGGAGAACACCGCGTCCCCTCCGGCCACCCGGACGGCGGCGTCCACGACCTCCTCGCCGGAGGCGGACTTGGTGATGTATCCGCGGGCGCCGGCCCGGATCACCGCGACGACGTCCTCGGCGGCGTCCGACACGGACAGGGCGAGCAGACGACGGTCCGGGTCCCGTGCGAGCACGCGCCGGGCGACCTCCGCTCCCCCGCCGCCGGAGCCGCCGGGCAGGTGCACGTCCAGCAGGACGACGTCCGGGGACACCGCGAGGATCGTCTCCACCGCCTGCTCCACGTCCCCGGCCTCGCCCACGATCCGGATGCGGGACGGATCCAGGTCAGCCCGGAGTCCGGCGCGGAAGATGGCGTGGTCGTCCACGATCACGGCGGTCACAGGTGGGGTGGAGGCAGTGGCGCAGGTCACGGGGTCGGCCATGGGCGGTCCTCCAGGGTGTCGTGGCGGTGCGAGCCGGCGCCGCGGGCGGCCGGGCCTCGGCCG
>NZ_JBNFOB010000486.1:0-575 GCF_057364565.1 Micrococcus sp. LASM2_SD2
CCCAGGGGGAGCCGCGTCGTCCCCGCCCACGGCCCACCAGGCGCCGGGGCTGCCGGCGGAGGCGGGGGCGGGGCCCAGGACGACGAACATGGCCCTCATTCTGCCCCGCCGCCTCACCGTGGGCGGGGCGAGGGGCTGTGCGACTTGCACGCTCGCCGAGTGAAGAACACACTGTGCGGACGCACCGGCGCGCAGCGGGCCGTCGGGCGCCACCCAGAGAGGACCCACCATGGCAGCGACCCGGTCCGGCGGCGCCGCGACGTCTCGCCTCAACGCCAAAGTGGTCGGCATCTCGGTCGCCGCCGCGCTCGGCGGCTTCCTGTTCGGCTTCGACACCTCCGTCATCAACGGCGCCGTGGACGCCCTCGCCGGGGAGTTCGGCCTCGGCGCCGGTCTCACGGGCTTCGCCGTCTCTTCGGCGCTGATCGGCTGCGCGCTCGGCGCCTGGTTCGCCGGGCCGATCGCCAACCGCCGCGCCGCGTGCCCGTGATGGTGATCGCCGCGATCCTGTTCCTGGTCTCCGCCATCGGCTCGGGCCTGGCGTTCGGCGTGGTCGACCTGATCGTCTGGCGCGT
>NZ_JBNFOB010000487.1:0-575 GCF_057364565.1 Micrococcus sp. LASM2_SD2
CGGCGGCGGGCTCGGACGGGGGGAGGCGGGGGGCGCCCGTCGTCGGGAAGGGGAGGGCGTCCGAGACGGAGGCGAGGGGCGCGCACCGGGCGGTAGCGGACGCGGTCGCCGGGGCGGATGAGCGCGGGACGCTCCCCGGTCCAGGTCCCAGAGCACGGCGTCGGTGCGGCCGAGCAGCCGCCAGCCGCCGGGCGAGCTGCGCGGATAGACGGCGGAGAAGGTGCCGGCCACGGCCACCGAACCGGCCGGCACGGCGGTGCGCGGGCTCTCACGGCGGGGCACGTCGAAGGGCGCGGCCTCGGGATCGGCCGCGGTGCAGTAGGTGAACCCCGGGGCGAAGCCGCCGAAGGCGCCCACCCAGAGGGTGTCCGCGTGGGCGGCCACCACGGCCTCCGCGGACATGCCGGTGAGCTCGGCGACGGCGGCGAGGTCCTCGCCGTCATAGACGACGTCCACCTCCACCGTGCGGGCGTCCTCACCGGCGTCCGCCGAGGCCACGAGGGACGGAGCCAGCGCGGCGGCGGCCACGGCCTCGGCGCGGGTGCGGAAGGCGAGCATCAGGGTCTCGGCCGCGG
>NZ_JBNFOB010000488.1:0-569 GCF_057364565.1 Micrococcus sp. LASM2_SD2
CCCCGCCTGCCCCCCCGCCCCGCGGGCGGCGAGGCGGGGCCAGCGGGATCGCCAGGAGCGCCAGCAGGATGCCCCAGGGGCCCAGTCCGCCGACCAGCAGCAGGGTAGGCAGCGGGAAGCCCTGCACGAGCGGTGCGTCCGGCAGCGGGAACTGCAGGTAGGCGGCCAGCGCGTAGGCGCCGAGCCAGCCGGCACCCGCCACGGCGGTGAGCAGCGCCAGCCACTGGATCACGTTGAACACCGGCCACCACCAGGACCCCGTGCCCGCCTGCAGGTCGGTGCCGGCGATCGCCTGGTCCACGGCGTCCGGCAGCCGGTCCTGGCGGCTGCGCCCGGCACGTCGGATGGAGGCCTCCACGGCTCGGGGCGCCGGCGGAGGCATCGGTGACCAGGGACCGGACCGCCGCCTCGACGGACGCCTTCTGGGTGCCGCTGCGCTCCGGCAGGGAGGTGCGGTGCAGGGACGGGTCGTGCTCCGGGGCGTCCGGGTCCTGCCTCGGCAGCGGCCGGGGCGGGAGCAGGTGCAGCCGCCGCAGCGGGTCCGTGCGGAAGCGGTGTGTCCACCGCAG
>NZ_JBNFOB010000489.1:0-562 GCF_057364565.1 Micrococcus sp. LASM2_SD2
GCGCGGCCGGGGCGGGCCCGCGCCGAGCTTCGCGATCCTCGACGCCGCCGACGGACCCGGCGGGGCATGGTCCCGGTACTGGGACTCGCTCGCGCTGTTCTCGCCGGCGGAGACCAGCTCCCTGCCGGGGTGGCGGATGCCCGCGTGGCAGGGTTTCGGCACCCCGTCCGCCGACCACGTGGTGGCCTACCTGGCGGAGTACGAGCGCCGCTACGAGCTGCCCGTGCACCGGCCCGTCACCGTCCTCGAGGTCGCCGACGCCCCCGACGGCGGCTTCGTCGTGCGCACGGACCGCGGCGACTGGCACGCCCGCGCCGTGATCTCCGCGACCGGCTCGTGGACCCGCCCCTTCCTGCCGCACCTGCCCGGCGCGGAGGACTTCGCCGGACGGCTCCTGCACACCGTGGACTACCGCCGCGCCGAGGACTTCGCGGGCGAGCGCGTGCTGGTGGTGGGCGGCGGCAACTCCGGCGCGCAGATCGCCGCCGACCTCGCGCCCGTGGCCCGCTCCCTCACGTGGGCCACGCGCCGCCCGCCCCCGGTGGATGCCCCGACGACGTCG
>NZ_JBNFOB010000490.1:0-558 GCF_057364565.1 Micrococcus sp. LASM2_SD2
GCGCGGATGCGCTCCTCGATGAGCTGCAATGCCTTCGCCTTGAACTCGGGGCTGTACTTCTGGGGCATGGTCCGATCCTCCTTGAGGAAGTAGGTCGGAACGAAACCCAGGGCGCTTCACAACGGCCAGCTCTTCACCTTGGCCCATGAGTTCGCCCATGTATGGAGAGGCGTCGGCGGCATCAGCGACGAGGATCTGCGCTACGAGCCACGCAACGAGGTCGAGCAATGGTGCAACGATGTTGCCTCGGAATTCCTTGTTCCATCCAATGACTTGCGCGAGCGCTATGCGGGGGTTTCTTCCTTGCGTCTCACCAAACAGATTGAGCGGCTTGCGAGCATCTACCGCTGTGGGAGGGACTGCCGCACCGTTAGGTGACAGTTGGGGTGTTAGGCCGCGAGGCTCACGGCTGGGTTCATGATGGTCTCGTATTCGATGGGACTGCCGCACCGTTAGGTGACAGTTGGGGTGTTAGGCCGCGAGGCTCACGGCTGGGTTCATGATGGTCTCGTATTCGATGGGGGTCAATCGACCCAGACGTGCCTGTCGACGGCGGCG
>NZ_JBNFOB010000491.1:0-551 GCF_057364565.1 Micrococcus sp. LASM2_SD2
ACCGCCAGCCGGGCGCCGTCCAGGTCCGCCGGCGGCGCCGGCGCGGTCCGCCCCAGGCGGCCGGTGACGTCCGGGGAGCCGAGGAACGTGGTGTGGTCCCCGTGCCGGTCCAACCAGGCGGGGTCCTCGAGGTCCGCCCGGTAGTGCGCCACCAGGTGGTCCGCCTCCGCGTACACGATCCGGTGCGCGGCATCCGTGCGGTCCCCGTGCATGCGACGGTGCGCCGTCGGGTATCCGGCCAGGCGCAGGAACAGGGCCGCCTCAACGGACACGTCCACCACCGCCGCCTCCGCCCCCGCGGAGCGGGCGGCCTCGAGCAGGGCCGCGAACCGGTCCCGGATCACCGGCCCGGTCGGCGTGTAGTGCAGCGGAGAGTCCGCGGGCTGCACGTGCCCGTCCACGAGGTCCGGGGGCAGGGGCAGCACCCGCGGCTGCCGCATGCCGGCGCGTCCGCAGCGTGCCCCACCACCTCCGGGGCATGCGGGTGGGCGGAGAGACCGTCAGGTCGAACCGTGCCGTCGCGCGGCGCGCGCGGCGTGCAGAGTGGCGGG
>NZ_JBNFOB010000492.1:0-548 GCF_057364565.1 Micrococcus sp. LASM2_SD2
CGGGCTCGAGGCCTTCCGCGGCACCGCCCGCCGGTTCGAGTTCCGCGGGACCGGACGGGGAGTGCGCGTCTTCGACGACTACGCGCACCACCCGACCGAGGTGGCCGCCGCGGTGGCCGCCGCCCGCGCGGTGGCGGGGCAGCACCAGGTGCACGTGCTGTTCCAGCCGCACCTGTTCTCCCGGACCCGGGACTTCGCCGCCGAGTTCGCTGCGGCCCTGTCCGGGGCCGACCGCGTGCGGGTCCTGGAGGTCTATCCGGCCCGCGAGGAGCCGATCCCCGGAGTCGACTCGAGCCTGATCTCCTCCCGCCTCACCACGGCGGACGAATCGGACCGCGCCGTCGCCGCCGACCCGGAGCAGGCCGTGGCTGACCTGGTCTCCGCGGTCGAGGCCGGCGACGTGGTCCTCACCATGGGGGCCGGAGACGTGACCGCCCTCGGACCGACGATCGTGGCCGCCCTGGCCGGCGACGCCGCCGCGACCGGCGAATGAGGATGCCGTCCCTGCGCCGCAGGAGGGCCGCCGCCGACCGGGGGCGCAGCGGTCG
>NZ_JBNFOB010000493.1:0-540 GCF_057364565.1 Micrococcus sp. LASM2_SD2
ACATCGACTGGATCCCGTCCTGGGCGGCGATGATCTGCCGCCACGAGGCGTGCTGGTACTGCACTCCCTGATCGGAATGCACCATCACCCCAGCAGGATTACCGGCCCAGGCGAAGGCCTGCTTCAGCGAAGCGTTCGTGAAAGAGGTCGTGGCGGTGGTGGAGATCCGGTGCCCGATCACCGCATGGTCGAACAGGTCCAGCACCGGTGAGAGATACACCCGCTGCCCGGCCACGGCGAACTCCGTGATGTCCGTGACCCACTTCTGGTTCGGCCGATCGGCCTGGAATTGCCGGGCGAGCCGATGCTCGGCGACCCGGCCCTGGGCGCCACCGGTGTAGCGGCGCCTGCGCCGCCGGCGTACCTGGCACACCAGCCCGAGCTGACGCATCAGCATCAGCACGGTCTTCTTCGCCACCTTCACGCCCTCCCCGGCCAGGACCATATGCACCCGCCGGTGCCCGTACCGGCGGCCGTTGCCGGCCACGATCCTCCGGATCCGGGCCTTCAGGTCCGTGTACCGGTCCACACGATCGGCCA
>NZ_JBNFOB010000494.1:0-540 GCF_057364565.1 Micrococcus sp. LASM2_SD2
CGCGGCGGCCCGGGCCCACGGCTTCGAGCCGGTGGTGCGCCGGGCCGGCGGACGGGCGGCGGCCTACCACTACGGCTGCCTGGTGGTGGACCACCTGAGCCAGCAGGAGGACGCGGCACTCACGCAGCAGGCCCGGTTCGCCGAGTTCGCCGACCTGTTCGTGCGGGCGTTCGCCCGCATGGACGTGCCCGCCTCCGTGGGCGAAATCCCGGGGGAGTACTGCCCGGGCGAGTTCTCCGTGCAGGGTCCTGCGCCGGCCTACCCGGTGAAGCTGGCCGGCTCCGCGCAGCGCGTGGTCAAGGGGGCATTCCTGTTCTCCACCCACGTGGTGGTGACCGGTCCCGCCCCGCTGCGGGCCGTGCTCGTCGACGTCTACCGGGAGCTCGGCCTGGACATGGACCCCCGCACAGCGGGCGCGGCCGAGGACGTGCGCCCCGGGGTGAGCGTTCCCGCGTTCGCCGCGGCCCTGCGGGAGGAGTACACGGCGTGGGCGGCCGCGCCGGGCTCGAGGTGGTGGACGAGCAGCTCGCCGTCCTCGGC
>NZ_JBNFOB010000495.1:0-540 GCF_057364565.1 Micrococcus sp. LASM2_SD2
GTCCACGGCGGCGCCCGCCTCGCCCGCGGTCTGGGCCGGCGCCGTGCTGGCCGTCGGCCTCGGTGCGGGCTCCCACACGGTCCTGGGCGCCGGACAGACGCCGCACCCGCTGGTGCTGCTGCTCGCGGTGGTCCTCGCCGCACCGATCTGCACCGTCCTCGCCGGACGTCGGCTCTCCCTGCCGCGCGTGCTCGCGGCGGTGACCGGCAGCCAGGCGATCCTCCACGGCCTCTACAGCCTGGCCTCCCCGCTGCCGGGGGTCCACGCCGGCCTCCCGACGACGGCCGGTCACCTCGGCCATGCCGTGCCCGCCTCCGGAGAGCTCGCCTCCTTCGCCGCCGCCCAGTCCTCCGCGCACGCCGCCGTGCATACCGCAGGTCCCGGCGGCCATGACCACCATGGACTCGGCATGATCGCCGCCCACGCGGCGGCGGCCCTGCTGACGGTCCTGCTCATCCGCCACGGCGAGCGGCTGCTCGTCCGTGCCGCCGGACTCGTGGTGGCGCCGTGCTGCGCCACCGCGTGCCCGCCCTGCGCCCG
>NZ_JBNFOB010000496.1:0-535 GCF_057364565.1 Micrococcus sp. LASM2_SD2
CGTCGGCTCCGCTGCGACCGTCTCCGGCTCGGGCGCCGACGGGGGACCCGACGCCGAGGCGAGGCGATCCCCGCCGAGGAGGGGGGGCCGTCGTCGTGCAGGGGGCGGGCTTCGCCTACGAGCCGGGCAAGGACGTGCTCACGGATGTGGACCTGACCGTGGCCGAGCGGGAGCGGACCGCGCTGCTGGGTTCCTCCGGGTCCGGCAAGTCCACGCTGCTGAGCATGCTCGCCGGGGACCTGCTGCCCACCGCCGGCACCGTGCATGTGCACGGGGTGCCGCTCACCACGGCCACGCAGGACGAGGTCCGCGCCGCCTCCGCGGTGGTGCAGCAGCACACCTGGCTGTTCCGGGCCTCCCTGGCGGAGAACCTGCGGATCGCCGCACCCGAGGCGGACGCCGATCGGCTGTGGGATGCCCTGGGACAGGTGGACCTGGCCCGCTGGGCGCGGACGCTGCCGCAGGGGCTGGACACCCCCGTGGGCGAGCGCGGGCTGGCGGTCTCGGGGCGACCAGGCACAGCGGATCGCCCCTG
>NZ_JBNFOB010000497.1:0-535 GCF_057364565.1 Micrococcus sp. LASM2_SD2
CGAGGACTATATAAAAACGTACTCAAGAACGATTCACTGTTGGTGAGGTCGTTCCGTATCCGTACCAGGTTGTTGCTTATGCTGAGATCGCAAAAACGCCTATCAAATTATGAGCACCCATTCTTTGTTAAAAGCGTCAGTATCGGCGGGTAAGACCATCATTTTTGCTATGGTTGCAAAGCAGTGTCAAAAATGGGCTTGAAAATGCTTGTGCTGGCACGCCAGGGTGAGATTGTCGATCAGGATAGTGAAGAGATCGACATTTCGGGTGACTAACGTCTATATTCTCAGCGTCACTTGGAATCAAGTCTTGCTACTTCCCGATCGTGGTAGGCTCTGAGGTACTGTTGCAATGGTTTAAATAATGAGCTAGCTGATTTTGTTCCCTCACGTAATCGGGATAGATGAATGTCACCAGGTGGATTGGGAAGACCTTGCACAAGCCATAGATGGCAAGGAAACGATGGAACAGATGCGGGAAGAGAAGGGAAAATCATTATGAATGGGGAGGTTCCTCTGATTGGTAATGATGGGA
>NZ_JBNFOB010000498.1:0-534 GCF_057364565.1 Micrococcus sp. LASM2_SD2
CCGCCGGGCCGGCGGCGTGGGCTCAGCGTCGGACGGCGAGCAGGACGCCGGTGCCGGTGGTCACGAGCGCCGAGGACCAGGCCTCGTCCTCCCGCAGCGCGCGCTCGACCTGCCGGGCGGTGACGGTCGCGGGCTCCCGCACGGCCGGCTTGGGGACACGGTCGTGGTCGAGGGCGTCGACGACCACGAGGAGTCCGCCGGGACGCAGCATGCGGCCAGCCTGCTCCACGTCGAAGGGCAGGGAGGCCGGGTCCCCGTCGAGCACGACCATGTCATAGGAGCCCTTGCTGAGGCGGGGGAGCACCGTGCGGGAGCGTCCGGTGATCATGCGTGTGCGCTGGGTCGGCAGCCGGGCCTCGCCGAACGCCTCGCGGGCGGCGCGCTGGGCGTCGCCGTCGGAGTCCAGGGTGGTGAGCACGGCGTGTGCGGGGCAGCCCCCGCCATCAGGGGCGAGGCCGGACACGCCGGCACCCGTGCCGACCTCCACCACGGCCGAGGCGGAGCGGGTGGCGGCCAGGACGGTGAGCAGGGCGG
>NZ_JBNFOB010000499.1:0-525 GCF_057364565.1 Micrococcus sp. LASM2_SD2
CCAGCAGGCCGCCACCCCCGATGCCACCCCAGGCGAAGCCGGGGCGCTGCAGGTACCACTCGGGGCCGCCCACCTGGACGGCCGGCACCGCGTCGAAGGCCACCGGGCCCGTGGTGACGTCCCGCAGGCCGAGGGCGGGCCAGGCGGGCTCCCCCACGTCCAGCCCCGGATGCCGGAGATCCACGAGGAAGGCCTGGGGGCGGCCGTCCTCAGCACGCCGCGCGGTGACCACGGCCGAGGTGCAGTCCGCCGCCAGGGAGCACCACGGCTTGGTGCCGTCCAGACGCCAGGTGTCCGCGCCGTCGTCGTGACCGGTGAGGCGGGTGGCGGCCGGGGTGACGCCGCCGGACTCGGAGGCGTAGACGCCCAGCAGGCCCAAGGGGGCGGGCACCCCGGCCTGGGACAGGATCGAGAGGGCGTCCAGGTGCGGCTCGACCACCCGGGCGGCCGTAAGGCTGCGGGCGCCGAGGGTCGCGAGCAGCTCCCACTGCGAGCGCGTGCGGCCCGCCCCCCGTCAGGGGCAGG
>NZ_JBNFOB010000500.1:0-522 GCF_057364565.1 Micrococcus sp. LASM2_SD2
TTGAAGGAACTGGCATTTGCAGGACGTTAGGATCATGGAAGCGAAAGCGCTTGAAATGATTGCTAAGCAGAATAACTAAGCCGCCGTCTGGCGGTTTTTTTGTATATAAGGGGGGGTTATATGGTTGATAAGGTAGCAGGTCTATCGCTTGACGTTGATGTGTCGACAGTGCAGCGAGCCGTCAAGTCATTGAAAGAGTTTTCAAAAGCTAACGACCAAGCCGCTGACTCTATGGGGTCTTTAATCAATGAGGCCGAGGTTGCAAAACAGAAGGCTAAAGAGCACGCTGAGCAACTTAAGCGCCAGCGCAAAGAGTACGAGGCTGTAGAAAAGGCAATCGATCCTACAGTATCAAAAATGGAAAGGCTGAAGATTGCATCTCAGCAGCTTGATAAACTCTGGCAAAAGGGCGTTGTTCCAGATGAAACATTTTTCTGTTTGGGTGAATGCTGGACATGCAAATGCAAACTTGCTCGACAGCCGAGCCATGCTTACTGAAGAGGGGCAGGCAGCAGTTGCAGG
>NZ_JBNFOB010000501.1:0-507 GCF_057364565.1 Micrococcus sp. LASM2_SD2
CGCGGCCTGGGCCTGGGCCTGTGCGGCGCCCGGGGTGCAGCCGAGGCCGGGGGCGAAACCGACCGCGACCGGCGGCCTTTGGCCTGCTGCCAGGCGGCGGACACCTCCGGGTGGAAGCGCACGTTCGGCTGGAAGATCACCGGCTCTCCGAGGCCGAGGCGGGCCATCTCCGCGTTCACGAAGGTGTCACCGGCCCAGACGCCGGCGAGGACCCGTCCATAGCGATCGTGCCGCTCCGTGTCATAGCGCAGGGTGACGACCTGCCCCGGGGCGACGAGGCTCTTCAGCGCGGCGGTGGACTCCGGGCCGAGGCACTGCACACCGAGCTCCGGATGCTTGGTCTCCGGGGTGTCGATGTTGAGCAGGCGCACGCGCTCCTCCACGCCGTCGATGCGGATCCGCAGCGTGTCGCCGTCGGTCACGGACACCACGATGCCGCGCTGCCCGTCCGAAGCGGCGGGAGCGGCCGGCTCGGCCGGCGCCGCCGCCTGCGCTGCCGCCGCAGGG
>NZ_JBNFOB010000502.1:0-505 GCF_057364565.1 Micrococcus sp. LASM2_SD2
CGCCCTGCGGCAGCAGCGTGCCCAGGCCGAGGCCCTGGGGGTGGAGCTGGGGCCGGACTGCCAGGCCCAGGCGCGGGCCGTGTCCGCACCGGCGCAGACCCGGACGGACCCGGGCCGCACCATCGGGCTGCCCTGATCGGGCGAGGAGGATCACACCCGGAGGCCTTCGTGTTCACAGCGGCTGATCCCTGGGGTTACGGTCCGGCGCGTCTCTAGACTTGGTGGCCGGACAGTCCAGAGAGACCGGGGAGACGAAGAGGAGTCCGCACCACCACCGACGATGCAGGAAGGGAGCCATGGAAGAGCGCAGCACACACCCCGCACGCGAGTCCGTGCGCGGCCTGCACAGCGAGACGGACGCCGTCACGCAGGGCGCACTCCTGGATCCTGCGCGCGCCTTCCTCGGCCCGGCGGCCCGCCTGGTGCCCGCCCCGTCGCGTCGGCTCGAGGTGGACCGGTACGGCATGCCCGTGCGGCTCACGCATCCGACGCCGGCCAAGCCGCG
>NZ_JBNFOB010000503.1:0-502 GCF_057364565.1 Micrococcus sp. LASM2_SD2
CGCGGCGGCGGGGCGGTCTCGGCGGCCTCGGCGCGGTCGGCAGGCGGCCTCCTCGATGGGCGCTTCTCCTCGGCCTCACGGCGCTTCCGCTCGGTCTCCGCGCGCTTCTGCGGGTCGGTCTCGTGGGGGATCAGCCGGCTGACCGGTGCGGCCAGCGGCGCGACGATCCTCTCGATGGGCAGGTTCGGGCTGCCTAGGGAGTCGAGGACCTCGGAGAGCCCGCGGCGCTCCCTGGGCTCCGGCTCCGGACGCGGCGCGGACTCGGCGAGCACGGCGTCGATCTCGGCCTGGCGTTGGCGCTCGAGGGCGGCCTGCCGCAGGCGTTCGATGTCCAGGGCACGCTGGCGCGTCTGCTCCATCAGCTGGGCGCGGCGCTCCTCGTCCGCGGCACGGCGCTCCTCGAGCCGGCGCTCCTCCTCGGCGCGCAGGGTCTCGGCCTCCGTCTCACGGCGGTGCCGCTCCTCGGTGGCGCGGCGCTCGGCGCCTCCTCGACGGCGGCGAG
>NZ_JBNFOB010000504.1:0-495 GCF_057364565.1 Micrococcus sp. LASM2_SD2
CCGAGGGCTCGAGCCCGGGCCCGTGCGCCTGCGGCACCGGATGGACCACGACCGACGGGCCCGCACCTGACAGCGTCAGTCGCGGCGTCGTCGTGGGCAGGCAGTCGTGGGCCGTGCCGTGACGGGGCTCAGCGCAGGACGACGGTCCCGGTCCCCTGGCGTTCGATCTCGGCGAGGACCTCGGGCGCGGTGAGGTTCTCCCCCAGCCGGTTGGGCTTTCCGGTGCCGTGGTAGTCCGAGGATCCGGTGGTGAACAGACCGTGGCGCTCGGCGATGCCGCGCAGCACGCCACGGGCCTCCTCCGGGTTGTCCCGGTGCTCGACCTCGAGGCCGGCCAGGCCCGCCTCGATCATCTCCTCGAAGGTCTGCATGCCCACCACCCTGCCGCGGGACGAGGCCAGCGGGTGGGCGAACACGGGGAGCGCCGGCCGGCGGCGGACGAGGCGGACGGCGGTCGGACCGGGTGGCGGGGCGGTAGTGGCGGCACGGTAGTAC
>NZ_JBNFOB010000505.1:0-494 GCF_057364565.1 Micrococcus sp. LASM2_SD2
GGCCTGGGACGCGTCGGGTGGGGACCGCCTGCTCGGACCGGGTCCCGGCCCCAGCCAGGCTCTGCGGCCACGCCGCAGTCCGTCGGGACGGTGCCGGCCTCGGGTGCGCCCTCGGCGTCCAGGGTGAAGTCGAGTCGTCGCTCCTCGGAGTGTCCGTCGGAGTAGACCACGCGGTAGGCGAGCTCGAAGTCGCCGTTCGGCAGGTCCGGGCACACCTGGGCGGAGAAGGTGTCTCCCTCCACGGTGCCGGAGTCCGCCTGCCACTGGTTGCCGTCGGCGTCCCGGAGCTGCATGAGGTTCTGGATGCCCTGGCCGTCGATGAGCTCGCCGGAGAAGGTCAGGGAGACCTCTCCGGGGGCCTCGGTCAGGGTCTGTCCGGCCTCCGGTGTGGAGGACAGCAGCTCGTCGTGGGCCAGGGCCGGGGCGGCCAGCCCCGCCGTCGCCACGGGGGCGACGGTCAGGGACAGGGCCGCGGTCAGGGCCGCGGTGCGGCT
>NZ_JBNFOB010000506.1:0-494 GCF_057364565.1 Micrococcus sp. LASM2_SD2
TGACCTCGCCACAGCCGGACACTGACCAGGATAGCCAGGGCGACCGCCGCCATCATGCAAATCAAGAATGCGCATCATTCGAACCGCCCCCGCACACAGGAGAAGCATTACCACGATGCCGACCATAACGTGACCCATGCAGAAGAACCAGACGGCAGACCATAGCGCTACTGTAATTAAAGTTCTATTTTAGTACCTCGATCTTGTTGTCGCCGATTGAGTTTTCTACTACTGATTGCGGATCGTCTCCAGGTACGCGCATGTAAAAATTACTCACCGCCGTGAAGTTCCATTGACCGCGCCACTTGAAATATAATCCGTGCTTTGCGCCTTTTCGCGCAGTGAGTAGATTTAGCCGGGATCATGTGCCCGTTGACGCGGATTAGTTTGGTTAGGTTGCTGTAACGTGGCATAAATTATTTATTCCTCAATTAAAGTACTGATATCATCACGACCTTGAAAAACTCGCCATTTCCATACCAAAGAAAGTTTTG
>NZ_JBNFOB010000507.1:0-491 GCF_057364565.1 Micrococcus sp. LASM2_SD2
CTCGCCCGGGCCGCACCGCGGTGGGCGTGCTCATGGTGCTCGGCGCCTGCCTGTCCCTGCAGCTGGGCGCGTCCCTGGCCATCGGCCTGTTCCCGACGTTCGGCCCCTGGGGCACCACCGTGCTCCGCGTCGGCGTCGCCGCGCTGGTCCTGCTGGCGCTCGTCCGCCCGCCGCTGCGCACCTGGACCCGCTCCCAGTGGGGCGCCGTCCTGCTCCTCGGCGCGGCCTTCGCGGGCATGAACGGGTTCTTCTACGCGGCGATCGACCGCATCCCGCTCGGCGTGGCCGTGACCATCGAGTTCCTCGGCCCGCTCGCCGTGGCCGCCGCCCTGAGCCGGCGGCTGCGGGACGTGCTCTGGGTGGTGCTGGCCCTCGCCGGGATCGTGCTGTTCCTGGTGCAGAACCTGGCGGGCCGCTCCGTCGCCACCACCGCCGACGCCGCCGCCCCGCTCGACCTCACCGGCGTGTGGCTGGTGCTGGTGGCCGCGGTC
>NZ_JBNFOB010000508.1:0-488 GCF_057364565.1 Micrococcus sp. LASM2_SD2
CCCGGGCGGCTTCGCCGGGCACCTGGCCGCCCTGCCGGTGGACTGAGCGCTCGCCCTCGGGGTCTGCCGGGCGTGCCTTCCCCGACGACGGCGCCTCGCCTCCGCCGGTCCTGCCGGCTCAGCCGCGGGAGGCCTCGATCTGGGTGGCCAGGGTGAGCAGCTGGGTCTCGGTGCCGGGGCGGCCGATCAGCTGGACGGACCAGCTCAGGCCCTTCTCGTCCCGCAGGACGGGGACGGAGACCGCGGGCAGGCCGAGCACGTTGACCATGGAGGTGTACGGGGTGAACCGGCACTGCTCCGCGTAGTTCTCCTCCGGCTCCAGGGCGGTGAAGTGGCCGATCTCCGGGGGTGCGAAGGCGAGCATGGGGGTGAGGACCACGTCATGGGCGGCGAGCTGGCTGCGCACGTCGCGGGCCCAGGCGGTCAGGCGCTCCACGGCCGCGGCGGTCTCCTCCTGCGGGCGGGCACGCGCCGTGGCCAGGAAGTCC
>NZ_JBNFOB010000509.1:0-487 GCF_057364565.1 Micrococcus sp. LASM2_SD2
CGCGCCGCCGACCAGCGTGAGCCCGCCGAGACCGGCCACGGTGTGGGACCGCGTCTGCGGTTCCGGGACCTCGGCGTCCCGGCGGGGCCGCGGGCGGTGAGGACACGGGACTTGGCGCGCCCCGGCCGGGGACCACGGTGGTGAAGCAGTCGGCGAGCACGTCGTTCATGGATGGGCTCATGTGCTTGTCCCGGCCGCCGGCCAGCACGAGGACGTCCTCGTCGGCCCAGCGGGCGATACGCGCCGCCGTCAGGCGCAGTGCGTCCAGGGAACGGGGCAGGGTGGTCAGCACCGTCTCGGCGCCGTCCAGTGTCTGCTCGTCCACGCCGCCCACGGTGAGTGTGCCCCAGGGCCGCGCTCCGGGCCCACCGTCGTCGAGGCCTGCGCGCACCCGCGTGAGGTTCTCCTCCACGGACGCGGCCGCCGGACGCCTCGTCCAGCCGAGCGCGACGCGTGCCGGCCGCCAGCAGGGCAGGGCGAGCGCACC
>NZ_JBNFOB010000510.1:0-476 GCF_057364565.1 Micrococcus sp. LASM2_SD2
CGGCCGCCGCCTGGCGCTGGGCCCGCGCCGGCCACGAGGGGCTGACGTTCGCCGGCATGGCCGGGTTCCTAGGCCTGCGGCGTGGCCGCCCTGTTCACCGCGGCCTACCCGGTGGTGCTGCCCTCGACCGTGGACCCGGCGTACAGCCTCACGGTGGAGAACGCCTCCTCCGGCACCTACACGCTCACCGTGATGGCGTGGGTCACCGTGGTCTTCGTGCCGATCGTGCTGGCCTACACCGCGTGGTCCTACTGGCAGTTCCGCCGCCGCATCGCGATCACCCACATCCCCACGCGCACGCCGTCCGCCCGGTGTGAGCCTTTCCGACGACGGCCGCCCGCCTCGTCCGTCCGGCCCCCTTCCCCGGGACCGCGCCGCGCGGCGGCTGCTGGTCCCGCTGCTGGGGTGCGCCGTCCTGCGTGCCGCCGGGTGGATCCTCTTGGCGGAGGCGCTGACGCGGCTGCTCGCCGGGCTGG
>NZ_JBNFOB010000511.1:0-475 GCF_057364565.1 Micrococcus sp. LASM2_SD2
CCCTCACCCCGGGGCCCTGGGGCGGGATGTCCGCCGCGGAGACGGCCCCGGGCGGCAGGCCCGCTTGGTCCCCTGCTGATCGCCCCCCGAGCCGGACCCCGACCCTTGCGCGCCCACGCCACCGCCGAGCTGCTGCTGGACCGGTACGGCGTGATCACCCGCGGCTCCGTGGTGGCCGAGGAGGTCCCCGGCGGCTTCGCCGGCCAGTACCGGCTGCTGACCCGCATGGAGGAGTCCGGGCAGGTCCGGCGCGGCCACTTCGTGGACCGCCTCGGCGGCGCCCAGTTCTCCACCGGCTCCGTGGTGGACCGGCTCCGCCAGTTCCAGAAGGAGCGCGACGACCCTCCCTCGCCCGAGCAGGACGACCTCGCCTCCGGCGAGGTGAGCCCGCTGGGACCGCCGCCGGCCCCGGCGGGCGCGGGGCCGTCGTCGAGAAGCGGGCGCGGTGCGAACGACCGTGGACCGGCCGCCTGGG
>NZ_JBNFOB010000512.1:0-327 GCF_057364565.1 Micrococcus sp. LASM2_SD2
CAGTACGTCAGCTTGGCCTACTCGGATGCGCTCATCACGGCGGGGGTGAGGGCCTCGGTGGGCACCGTGGGCGACTCCTACGACAACGCCCTGGCCGAGACGGTGAACGGGCTCTACAAAGCCGAGCTCATCCACTCCAAGCGGGTGTGGGAGTCCGTCGAGGCGGTCGAGCTGGCCACGATGGGGTGGGTGCACTGGTGGAACACCGCCCGCCTGCACGAGGGGCTCGGCTACCGCACTCCCGCGGAGGTCGAGGTGGCCTACACTCACGATCAGGACTCAGCGCCCGTTGCGTCCTGACCTCGGAACGAAACCCAGGGCGCTTCA
>NZ_JBNFOB010000513.1:0-316 GCF_057364565.1 Micrococcus sp. LASM2_SD2
CTGACTGCCCCGATCCGAGTGGTGGATCAGGCCTTGGAGACCTCGGCTGGCGCCACTGCTCAACAGGGCGTGCTCCAGGGCGAGCAACGGCAGCCCCGCGGTATGAAGGCTGCCCGAGACCGCCCATCCCACGATGCGCCGGGAGTAGACGTCGGTGATGAAAGCGACGTAGCAGAACCCTGAGATCGTGCGCACTAGGTGATGTCAGCGACCCAGAGCCGGTGTGGGCGCTCGGCAGTGAAGCGGCGCTCGACCAGGTCAGGACGAGCATCCGGCTCACCTGCCGGCCTCGTGGTGATCGGCTTACGGCCGCGCC
>NZ_JBNFOB010000514.1:0-267 GCF_057364565.1 Micrococcus sp. LASM2_SD2
CAGGCCTTCGCCTGGGCCGGTAATCCTGCTGGGGTGATGGTGCATTCCGATCAGGGAGTGCAGTACCAGCACGCCTCGTGGCGGCAGATCATCGCCGCCCAGGACGGGATCCAGTCGATGTCTCGTCGTGGGAACTGTCATGACAACGCGGTGGCCGAGAACTTCTTCTCGCACCTGAAGACCGAGGCCTTCCTCGATGGGTACCCGGCCACCGTGGCCGAGATGACCGCAGCTTTGGAGTCCTACATCCAGTGGTACAACTACCAC
>NZ_JBNFOB010000515.1:0-241 GCF_057364565.1 Micrococcus sp. LASM2_SD2
GCCCGCCTGCACGAGGGGCTCGGCTACCGCACTCCCGCGGAGGTCGAGGTGGCCTACACTCACGATCAGGACTCAGCGCCCGTTGCGTCCTGACCTCGGAACGAAACCCAGGGCGCTTCATTCACGCCCTCCCCGGCCAGGACCATATGCACCCGCCGGTGCCCGTACCGGCGGCCGTTGCCGGCCACGATCCTCCGGATCCGGGCCTTCAGGTCCGTGTACCGGTCCACACGATCGGCCA
>NZ_JBNFOB010000516.1:0-240 GCF_057364565.1 Micrococcus sp. LASM2_SD2
ACATCGACTGGATCCCGTCCTGGGCGGCGATGATCTGCCGCCACGAGGCGTGCTGGTACTGCACTCCCTGATCGGAATGCACCATCACCCCAGCAGGATTACCGGCCCAGGCGAAGGCCTGTGAAGCGCCCTGGGTTTCGTTCCGACCTACTTCCTCAAGGAGGATCGGACCATGCCCCAGAAGTACAGCCCCGAGTTCAAGGCGAAGGCATTGCAGCTCATCGAGGAGCGCATCCGCGC
>NZ_JBNFOB010000517.1:0-240 GCF_057364565.1 Micrococcus sp. LASM2_SD2
TCACCCCAGCAGGATTACCGGCCCAGGCGAAGGCCTGCTTCAGCGAAGCGTTCGTGAAAGAGGTCGTGGCGGTGGTGGAGATCCGGTGCCCGATCACCGCATGGTCGAACAGGTCCAGCACTGAAGCGCCCTGGGTTTCGTTCCGAGGTCAGGACGCAACGGGCGCTGAGTCCTGATCGTGAGTGTAGGCCACCTCGACCTCCGCGGGAGTGCGGTAGCCGAGCCCCTCGTGCAGGCGGG
>NZ_JBNFOB010000518.1:0-239 GCF_057364565.1 Micrococcus sp. LASM2_SD2
GGTCTCGGGCAGCCTTCATACCGCGGGGCTGCCGTTGCTCGCCCTGGAGCACGCCCTGTTGAGCAGTGGCGCCAGCCGAGGTCTCCAAGGCCTGATCCACCACTCGGATCGGGGCAGTCAGTACGTCAGCTTGGCCTACTCGGATGCGCTCATCACGGCGGGGGTGAGGGCCTCGGTGGGCACCGTGGGCGACTCCTACGACAACGCCCTGGCCGAGACGGTGAACGGGCTCTACAAAG
>NZ_JBNFOB010000519.1:0-239 GCF_057364565.1 Micrococcus sp. LASM2_SD2
GCCACGCGCACGACGTCTTCGCGGAACTCCTGGGGGTAGGGAGCGGGCATGGTGCACATCCTTCCAGGCCGCCCTGCGGGCAAGCCAGATCAGATGTCACCTATCCATGCGGCAGTCCCGATGGGGGTCAATCGACCCAGACGTGCCTGTCGACGGCGGCGGTGATACTTGCGTTCGATCCAGGTGACGATCGCGATCCGGAGCTCGTCGCGGGTCCGCCACCGCTTCCGGTCCAGGAC
>NZ_JBNFOB010000520.1:0-231 GCF_057364565.1 Micrococcus sp. LASM2_SD2
CTTTGTAGAGCCCGTTCACCGTCTCGGCCAGGGCGTTGTCGTAGGAGTCGCCCACGGTGCCCACCGAGGCCCTCACCCCCGCCGTGATGAGCGCATCCGAGTAGGCCAAGCTGACGTACTGGGTGGGTTCAACCGGTCGTTGCAACACCGTTCAACGTGAGCGAGCGTAACTGCTCAGCGAAGACCTCCGCGGGCGTCTTCCAGTCCAGGACCTTCCTGGGCCTGTTGTTC
>NZ_JBNFOB010000521.1:0-229 GCF_057364565.1 Micrococcus sp. LASM2_SD2
TAGAGCCCGTTCACCGTCTCGGCCAGGGCGTTGTCGTAGGAGTCGCCCACGGTGCCCACCGAGGCCCTCACCCCCGCCGTGATGAGCGCATCCGAGTAGGCCAAGCTGACGTACTGGGTGGATTCAATCGGTGGATGCAACACCCTCTTGCTCGAGTGACTGTAGCTGCTCGGCGAACACCTCAGTTGGAGACTTCCAGTCGAGGACCTTCCGGGGACGATTGTTGACT
>NZ_JBNFOB010000522.1:0-228 GCF_057364565.1 Micrococcus sp. LASM2_SD2
CCACTGCCGACGTGTCCCCTCGGGCACGTCACTGATCTTCCTCGCCCAGTCCTTGCTGGCCATCGCCCATACCTCCAGTGATTCCGAGAGGGTGTTGCGACGACCGATTGAATCCACCCTGACTGCCCCGATCCGAGTGGTGGATCAGGCCTTGGAGACCTCGGCTGGCGCCACTGCTCAACAGGGCGTGCTCCAGGGCGAGCAACGGCAGCCCCGCGGTATGAAGGC
>NZ_JBNFOB010000523.1:0-228 GCF_057364565.1 Micrococcus sp. LASM2_SD2
GCCTTCATACCGCGGGGCTGCCGTTGCTCGCCCTGGAGCACGCCCTGTTGAGCAGTGGCGCCAGCCGAGGTCTCCAAGGCCTGATCCACCACTCGGATCGGGGCAGTCAGGGTGGATTCAACTGGTGGACGCAACACCTCAGGTCGAGGAGGGTGTTGATGGGACGACCAGCTGGATGGCTGAAGGAACTCACGGGCCGGTCGGCGATGATCTCGCCAGGCGCCCCGA
>NZ_JBNFOB010000524.1:0-201 GCF_057364565.1 Micrococcus sp. LASM2_SD2
CGGATGCTCGTCCTGACCTGGTCGAGCGCCGCTTCACTGCCGAGCGCCCACACCGGCTCTGGGTCGCTGACATCACCTACGTGCGCACGATCTCAGGGTTCTGCTACGTCGCTTTCATCACCGACGTCTACTCCCGGCGCATCGTGGGATGGGCGGTCTCGGGCAGCCTTCATACCGCGGGGCTGCCGTTGCTCGCCCTGG
>NZ_JBNFOB010000525.1:0-201 GCF_057364565.1 Micrococcus sp. LASM2_SD2
CGGATGCTCGTCCTGACCTGGTCGAGCGCCGCTTCACTGCCGAGCGCCCACACCGGCTCTGGGTCGCTGACATCACCTACGTGCGCACGATCTCAGGGTTCTGCTACGTCGCTTTCATCACGACGTCTACTCCCGGCGCATCGTGGGATGGGCGGTCTCGGGCAGCCTTCATACCGCGGGGCTGCCGTTGCTCGCCCTGGA
>NZ_JBNFOB010000526.1:0-201 GCF_057364565.1 Micrococcus sp. LASM2_SD2
CCGGATGCTCGTCCTGACCTGGTCGAGCGCCGCTTCACTGCCGAGCGCCCACACCGGCTCTGGGTCGCTGACATCACCTAGTGCGCACGATCTCAGGGTTCTGCTACGTCGCTTTCATCACGACGTCTACTCCCGGCGCATCGTGGGATGGGCGGTCTCGGGCAGCCTTCATACCGCGGGGCTGCCGTTGCTCGCCCTGGA